>DATDUC010000023.1:0-11056 GCA_035290545.1 archaeon
CGAGCGATGTGGCGCTGGCTATATGGAGCACTGCTCATGAGGGCAAGATTATTGGCCAATTTATAAAGGGTGACGGGACACTGCGGGGTGGAAATGTCATTCTTGGTAGCCATAACGAGTTTGTGGGCGAAATAAAAATAGTTTATGATAATGATGATGATTTGTTCTTGGTGGTATGGGGCGCTGCTGCCGGCAACAATATGGGTCCAACCTACGGTACACTTGTCAAACCAAACGGGATGTTTGTCAAGCAGAATTTCATTATTATGAACAACTGCGGCGTGGGCGCTCATGCTTCCTCGCTTGGAAACATAGCCTACAGCAAGGATGCGAGAAAATTCTATGTAACCTGCACGCGCGGCGTCATAACCAGAGGCATCATTGTGGGAAATTCGGTTATGCCTGACGGAACTGTTGGAAACGAAGTTGTTGTGGCAAGTAGTGGTTATGGCTCATCTGTTGCAGCCGGCGGCAGCAATGTTCTTGTTACTTGGGCTGATTCAAACCAGATTGGATATGGCATGCTCTATGATACGAACGGCGCTCCACTTAGTTCACCAATTCAGGTTTCGACCGGTGCTCTTGGAGGATACGGCGGAATAGTCCCGTTCTATAATGTTGAACGCAATGATTATGATATTTTCTACTGGGAAAGCTACGGAGGAAGATTTTACAAGCGCAGCGTCACAAATGGTGTACTGGGCGCTGCCACTGCTGTCACAATAGGTAGCAATGTCGGAGTCAGTGATATTGCCTACAATCCTTTGACTGGAAGTTATTTCGTTGCAGACCAGCATTGGAATGACAATGGCAATGGATATGTTGAGATAAGAAGCAGCGGAACTGTGTCCGCATCAGTTGACACAGCAGAAGACCTGACAAAGCCGCATTACACACCGGCTATAACAGCTACAAAGAATAACATGCCGCTGACAATAATGAACCGCGCTGGTGATGCTCTTGCCCAATTTGGCGGACTTGGTGGCGCGGTAAGTGGCGGCAAACTCAGAACATGCAACGGCATGACAACAATAAGTGTCGGATCTGGTAATGATTGTCCTGACCAAGGTGCTTGCCTTGTTAGCGTATTTGCCCGTGACACAAACGGCAATATCGGCACACCCAACTCACGCAGTTTTAATATAAAACTAATTTTCACAAATATTACCACACCACTGGATGGCAGCAACCAGACAGGCAACTTTTCCGTGAATGTTCAGGACCGGGACTTTGCTTCTACAACAAACAGTACACTTACATGTACTTATGATGTTTACAGTATCGGCTCATCGTCTACAAAAACCGTTGACAATGCAGCACGCAGGTGCAACAGCAACTTCACTGTGAGCATTGGACCTGACGGTGACTGTACTCTCATGGGACAGGGTTCATGCAAAGTTGTTGCAAAGATCAACAAGACCATGAACGGCACCAGAATCGAAGATACCAGTACACGATTCTACAATATTGATTGGGTTACACCATACTCGGAGATTGTTAGCGCGCCTTCCAATTGGGTAACTTCTGACTTCACTATCTCTGTTCGTGATAACGCACAGGGCGTCGCAAGCAGAATATCAAAATGTCAGTACAAAGTCGTGAGCAACATAACCCAGACCGTGCCGTGGACTGACAGGACGTGCGGCATTGGCACACCTGTAGACATACCGATAACTGTCGGTGCAGGAAAGAACTGCAGACATGAGGGTGGCGATGCTTGTACTATATATGTCAGACCTATAGACAGAGCAGGAAATCCTGGCATAGAGGACAACGTTTCTGTTCCTATAATTTTTGAGGTCACTGATATAAACGGATTTTCAAATATGCTGACTGTTCAGACCGAAAGAGGCTTGAACTTCAGCGGCACAACGCGGCAGGCGCTCAGACTATACACATTCTATGTATGCAACAAAAACTCCAATATTAACAGCTGCATATCAGCATATGACAGCAACAACAAGGGCCCTGACATGCCCAACTTTTGTGGATCGCTTTTTGGAAAATGTGAGATGAGATGTAGCGACCGAACAGTTTCATATTATTTTGCCGCAAGAGGTACGCCGGTCGGTCAAACCACAACAGCTACTGTTGTAAGCCCTATCATGACTGCATCTTGCCCAACATTCAACATTGACAAGATAGATGAGTGGTACCAGATATTTACAAGACTTGAAGTGCAAATTGGTACGGAAATAGGAATTGTTGATTCCTGCATTATTCAGAACGGCGAATCTGAAATTTGCAACGCCGAAACTCTTGCAATTCTAGAAGAAGCACTTCTCATTACGAAAGATCATTTGAGAAATATGACACTTGAAATGCAAGACCTTACGGTTACAAGAGCAGCGCAACTAATTGCACGTTCGCTTGAAAAAAGAGATGATATTTCAGCGCTTCTTGGTAAAATAAGACCTCCAACACAAGTAGTAATGACTGTTGATATGCCTGAGGTTGTAAGGTTTAACCGCAACATGGACCTGACGGCCACAGTGAACAAGAACGGTCCTGGAACTGCATACGGAACATTCTACTGTACTATAAGAAAACCAGGAGCTTTGGCGCCTCAGGAGAGCAGATCATCATGTCTCTCGCTTGGCAGTGCCGGGCAATACACGACAACCTACACAGTTCCGTTCATGCCTGATAGACTTGGTACATGGACATATAGTTGTATACTCGGCCGCTCCATAAGATCTGACTGCTCATTTGAAGTAAACCAGACCCCTGTCGGTGGCACATTTGCTGTGCTGCCTGCTGCGAGCACGTTCATATCTTCTTTGTCAGCCCCAGCCAGCGTGGTAAAAGGCAGTATTGCAACAATAGATGCAGTTGTAACAAATCCTGACAGTTCATCCAGGTTTGTCAATGTGACATGTAATTTCAAATATATGGCAAACGGTCAGCTTATTACAAAAAGAAATTCATCGACATGTATTAGCGCTGCTGAAAATGCCGACACGACTGCAGCCATTAACATGTATGGCGGCACACTTGGCGAATGGAATGCTACCGGCTGTTCTGTATATTCATCCTCACTGTCGAGTTGCGCAAGCTCCACGCTCGATAATGTATCACTTGATACGGCGAGCTACATGGTGATTCTGCCTGATACGGTTTTCATAGAATCTGTTGGCGTGCCTCAGGTACCTGTGCTAAATAACTCGTTGCTTAGCATACCAGTTATTATTAACAACCCCACACAAGATGTGGCTTATGTCACTTTGGACTGTGGAATAATAAAACCGGTTGGCTCTTTGACAATTACAGACCAAAATGGTGTTGATTCCGGCAGGACCAGTTCATTCACGCTTGATACCACGACTGACCGTGTCGGCAGGTGGAATATAAGCTCCTGTAGTGTTTCTGTCTCTCCTGACCCAAGCTTCTTAGGCGGTTCTGTTGTTTACACACTTAATAATGTGGGAACGTTCAATGTTATTGCCCGCAACAACCTTACGATAAACAGTGTAGATGCATCAGACCCGGTTCAGAACAATACGCTTACAAGCCTAAGTGTTTCTGTTACGAACCCTTCCAATACGCGCTACGGTCGCGTTTCCTGTACTGTAAGAGATCCAGTTAATAGGGTTCATGTCAACAGTTCTGCTTGTTTGATTGTGAACAGCAATGCACAAAGAGTTTTCCCAATCAACTTCTTTATGAACAGGACTGGCGAATGGCACATAACTCAATGCTCTGTTTACGGCTCAGCCAGCGCCGACTGTTCCTCTTATTCGTTGCACGATAGAACAGATTTTATTGACAACTCGTTTAATTCAACAGTTTCCTGCAATGCTGGTTTGTACAGCGCAATTAATCCGGCAACAGGTATATGTCAGGAGTTTGGCAACAACTGCAACATACCTGCTGGCTGGATAAATATAACAGCAGGTTCGTGCCCGGCTGGTCCTGGTGTTGTGTATATATCATCAGTCTCTGTGCCAACCACTGATGTAATAAATAATTCCAATGTGAACATAGACACACTTGTTTCAAACCCCGTAAATGACGACAGGTTTGCACAGGTCAGTTGCTTTGTCAAAAACCCGCTTGGTTCATTGCAGCTTCTCACTTCGTCATGTGAAGGCATATCTGCCATAAATACACGCACCTATAGAACGACTTTAACGGTTAACAAAGTTGGTGTGTGGAATGTAACGACATGCAGCGTAAACGCAAGCACGAGCTGCGCTTCGGCAACGCTGCAGCACAGCTTTAATGCGAGCAAGACAATGAATGTCATACGTGGCATAAACCTATCCTTTGTTTCATTTGTGTTGCCGCCAGACACACTGGTTAACAGCGGCGTACAATTACAGGCTGTTATAAGAAACCCTTCGGACGCAGCGAGATACGCACGCGTCTTCTGCAGCTTCAGGAATCCGCAGAACCAGATGACGTCAAATTCAACATCGTGCTTGCAGGTAGCAGGAACATCCACACCAACATTTGGAGTAAACATATTCGCGAATATTGCCGGAACATGGAACGTTGATTCTTGCACATTGCGTGGCTCTCTCGACTCAAGCTGCTCGGAACTTCACGATTCTGAATCAGGTATAGGCGCGTTCAACATAACTACGATATCACCACCGCCGGCTCTTGCAGAACTTTTCATAAGCGACATAACCGCAAACCCGACAGCACTCAACGGCAGTCAGATAAATGTTTTGGTTTACGGAAGAAACAATAACCTGGCCAACAGCAGTTATGCTATTGTTGGATGTGAGTTCCTCAACCCGCTCGGTGGCTTGACCAGACAAGCGTCTTCATGCATGCAGGTAACTGCAAACAGCACTGTACGGTTTGGAGTTTCGCAACTGCTTAACATACCTGGAACATGGACTGTGCGCAACTGCTTCATAAACGCATCAAACACTAACAACTGCGCGCCTTCAATACTTAACAATGTTTCCGCAGAAACAAGAACGATAACAGTTTCGCTTCCTCCTAATCTTTACATTACAGGCGTCACCGCGCCCAGCACTGATGTTGTCAATAATACGAACGTGAATATAGATGTTTTTGTTAGCAATCCTCTCACTGACGACAAGTATGGTTTTGTAAACTGTATAATACAAGATCCCAACGGCAATAATTACACTAGGACAACAGCATGCTCTTCTGTTCCAAGACAGACCAGCAACAAGAGATACAATGTTTCTGTATTTGCTAACGTTGTCGGCTCGTGGAACGTTAAGAATTGCTCGGTTAGCTCTTCAACAAGCTCGAGCTGCGCAAGTTCCTCTCCTGCCGGAGAAATTATAAACGGTGATACATTCAATGTGATACGCGGCTACAATCTCACTTTATCATCCTTGTCAGTACCGCAGCCTGCTTATGCAAATCAGCCTTTGCGTGTGGCATATACGCTGAGAAACCCTTCGACCTCTGACAGATTTGCTCACGTTACATGTACGATGACAAAAGGAGGACAAAACATTATTAACGCATCCTCCTGCATGACAATAGGTCCTGAGTCGTTCATTGATAATAACGCCATGTTTGTGCCCAGCTCAACAGGAGCATGGACTGTTTCCTGTGCAGCTGAACGCTCCTTTGATGCCAGTTGCAGCTCCCTGGAAGTTCATGACAGGGTTTCGGAAAACTTTAATGTAACCTATCCTCCTGATCTGTACATACAATCGATAGACGTCACACCACTTGCACTCAAAGATTACGAAGTATTCGCGTCTCTGAGAATAAGGAACCCTGCTATTACAAACATCTATGGCTTTGCCCAGTGCGCATTCAAGAATAGACTAAACGAAACAACATACAACGCATCTGAGTGCCTTAACATGACAGCCGACACAACAATAGTTAGTCTCGGCGTTACCCCGGCGCTTCGCGGCAACTGGACTGTTTACAACTGCTATGTAAATGCTACAACATTGAGCAACTGCAGTTCATCAAGAGTCCATAACATATCCACCGTGGAAAAATCATTTAATGTTTATGCACCAGTGCTCTCTTTTGTTGGAGGCATAACTCTTGCGTCATCGAATCTTATGGTCGGTGATATCGCTGATGTAGTTGTTAATGTGAAAAACACAGGAGAACGGGCTTATCTTACCTTTGTAAATTGTACGCTCATCAATCCTCTTGGCGTATCTTACATGCTGACGACAGCACCACAGACACTGCAAATAGATGAAACAAGAGACTTCCATCCGCAGCGTCAGGTTGATGTATCAGGCACATGGAAGGTCGGTTCCTGTAGTATTTACAGTATAAGCAGCCCGCCGAAACTCGAAGCCAGCAAAGTAGTTAACCAGATATTTGACGTCCTATATGCAGGTTCGACAGATGAGTGTAACAGCAATGTTCCGTGCCAGACCGGCTTTACATGTGAAAGCGGAACTTGTGTAGCAATTCTTTCACAATGTAGCGCAAGTAATTGCCCGGGCACAAACCAGGGATGTTATTGTTCCAATGACAGATGCGTTTCTTGCGGGCAGGGTTATACATGCTCTCAGGCTAGATGCGTGCCAGAGACACCAGTTATCAATACATGCAGAGCATCTAGTGACTGCACAACTGGCAATGTCTGCGTGAATGGGGTATGTCAGCAAAAACCTGTTGAGTGTTACAGCGATGGTGATTGCGGCATCAACTATGCATGCAAATCAGGGAACTGCGTTGTGAACGTTCAGAAACCGATACTGGACGAGAAAATAATATATTTCCTTATAATACTTCTTGCTGTGATAATGGTCCCTATAATTTTATTCATTTATATTAAGCGAGCAATATAACTTAAGTAATGGATTGGTAATGCTATGAAAGGAATTTCCCTGCCGACAAATATGATAATAATCGTTGCAATAGCAGCGCTTGTGTTAGTTGCTTTCGGAGCATTTTTCCTGACTAGTACTGGTGGCGGGATTTCAGACGCCGACGCACAGAGAATTTTTGCTGGCGGCTGCTTGCAATATTGCAAGCCTGAGCTTTACAGCACTTTCCAGAATGGTTATTTAACATCGCAGAACGATCCCGATTTCATTAAGGCATGTGTGAAACTTGGTTATAGTGATATCTGGAACAGATGCCTTCAGAATTGTCCCGGTTGCAATGTTAATATTGACAGCAACAGAGACCCGGGTAGTGGAATGGACCGTATTTTTGATACACTGTCCCAAACCCCATAATAGTTAGCAGGTGATAAATAATGGCAAGAAAGTCAAGAAAAACAAAAAAGATGTCTAGAAGCGCACCAAGAAGAGCACGCGACAAGTCCACGCTTACGCGTGAGGAGTTTTTCCTCAATAAGCACGACGAAGAGAAAGTCCTGCTTTTTGTTACAGGCCTTGTTTTTGGCATGGGTCTGGTAGCAACCATAATGGACAAATTCCTTTTCGGCGGACTTGCTATGCTTGTTGTCGGTCTTGTGTTGCTTCTCATGGAACTTAATGTAGAAGAAAAAGTCTATAAAATTTAGATATTTTTGATTTTCTTTTTTACAACTAATCAGAGCTAGATGTTGGTAGGTAATGCATTAAAATATTCATCGCATCAAAATAAAACTATGACGCAAATAGAAGTTACCTTCCTTGGAACAACGGCAGGCATACCTACGGCCCACAGGAATCACGCTGCGCTATATGTCAGGTACCAGAGCGAGAATGAGTTTTGCTATCTCTTTGACTGCGGCGAGGGCACGCAAAGACAGATATTTGCGTCTGGTCTAAATTTCATGCGCATCAATGAAATTTTTATTACTCACTGGCATGCGGACCACTTTGCGGGACTTCTTGGTCTCATGGAAACAATGAATCTGGAGAAAAGAACGAAGCCGCTTACAATATTCGGTCCTGAAGCTGACCATTTTGTTGATACTCTTCTTGACCTTGGCTATGGGTCAAAAAAATATGATGTCATAGCAAAGCCTGTACCTTTCGAAGGCTCGGAGATAACAAAACTTCTTGAGACTGATGAATTTATGATATGTTCAATACCAGCGAAACATGGTATACCAGCTGTTGCCTATGCTTTCATTGAAAAGGACAGAATCAAGATTGACAAGGGAAAGGCGAAAGAACTCGGCCTGCCAGAGAAGGGACCCATATTCAAAAAAATAAAGGAACATGGCAATGCGGTTTTCCAGGGACATAAGATTGACATGAATGACATAGCTCTCGTGGAGAAAGGTAAGCGATTTGTTTATTCAGGTGACACGATGCCTTGTAAAAATCTTGTGACCATATCACAGGGCGCTGACCTGCTGGTGCATGACTCCACATTTTTCATGGAAGATGTCTTTGACAAACAATACAGGCACACTACCTTTGAGGATGTTCTGAAGCTGATAGAAGAGGCACATGTGAAGGAAGCTGTTCTCACTCATATAAGCCGACGCTATCAGAATGTGGAAAAGCTTAAAGAAAAAATAAAAGACTACCCCAACGTGAAGGTTGCCAAGGATTTCATGAAGATTGAGATCAAGTAAGTAAAACTGTAACGTTTGTTTCTAGTCACACGACCAACGCCTTTTTTATAGCGCCCAGTGCAATTGTATTTATGGAGCTAAAGAAATCCATAGGGCAGAAGACTCTTTTGCTGCTTGTCATAAATGCGATACTTGGTACCGGCATATTTTTCCTGCCGGCAATAGGCGCGTTATACTCTGGTGCAGGATCTATAATTTCATGGATTATCATGTCCTTCATTGCTGTGTTGATTTCCCTCTATTTTGCAGAACTTGTTTCGATGTTTCCAAAAGCGGGAGGCGTTTATGAATTTATTAAAAATGCCTTTGGAAAATCCACCGCTTTTGTATTTGGATGGATGTCGTGGATAGTTTCCAATATAACCATAGCAATGCTTATAGTCGGATCCATTTTTTATATTTTTCCTGAAACCGAAATAGTTTTTAAAATAATAATGGCATTGGTGTTTATTTTGGTCTTTAATTTCATAAACTACCGCGGCATAGACTGGGCATCCAGGATGCTGCTTTTTTTCGGCGTAATGACGGTGGCTACGATACTTGCACTAATAATTCCAGGAGTCCATACAGTTAATACCGCAAATTTTTCCCTTGCGTTCTCTGTTCCAATACCGTTTATACTTCTTACTGTTTATTTCATTGCTGAAACTTTTTTCGGCTGGGAAACGACAACTTATCTTTCAGAAGAAATAAAGAATTCACGCAAGGTTTTGCCAAAAATGCTTGTTATAGGAACTGTGATAATAGCCATTCTTAGTGTTCTGCTTATTTTTGTTGCCCTTGGCAATATAGAACCCAGTATTTTTGCTATACAGGAAGCTCCGCTTGCATTTTTGGCCGAGAATCTTTTTGGGAGCGGGATAGGCAAGATTTTTGCTATTATAATTTTCATACCGCTTATAGGAACCGCTGCTTCATGGATTGTTTCTTCACCTCGCCTGCTCTATGCTATTTCACGCGATAAAATGCTTGTGCCTATATTTAGCAAGATTCATAAAAAATACAGGACGCCATATATTGCTATCATATTCCAGACAATCGTAACTAGCATGATAACCATTATCGCTTTCGGGAGCTATATTTTTCTTTTGTCACTTCTTATTCCACTTGTTGTGATAATGTATTCTTTTGTTATGCTGTCTGTTGTGAAGCTGCGCTTTGAGAGACCGAAAGAAAAGAGATATTTTAATGCACCTTTTCCAAGAGCCGGCCCTGTTGTTGTTGTACTATTTAATCTAGCCATTCTTTACATGTGGCTTACACAGGTTGACGGTGCTGTTTACGTTTTCTTGATGGGATTATTCCTCATCATACTGGGAATACCACTTTACATTATAATAAAGTTGCAAACAGACCAACGCTTCACCGAGAGGTTCTACGACAGGATAGCTTTTTTCTGGGATAGAACTTTCCGCATATGGTATACTGAAAAAGAGACGGAAAAAATACTCAAACACCTGCGCTTGAAAAATGATCATGTTGTTCTGGACTTTGGATGCGGCTCGGGAAACACGACGATTGCGGTTTCCCAAATTGTTAAGGACGGGACTGTTGTTGCTGTTGACCTTAGTCAGAAACAGCTTGAACACGCTGTAAAAAAAGTAAAGAAGTTAAAACTCACGAACGTCATTTTTGTGAAAGGCTCAATAAAGATACCAAGAAAATCTTTCCACGCAGTAACAGCTGTTGGTGTACTTGAGCACCTTAACGAGCCACATCGCTATATAACTCGCTTGATGGATTCCCTCAAGAAAGGCGGTAGATTTTACTTTATTTCTTTCGGCAAAAGCTTTGGAATACCTGGACCCGAATTTCTTGAGAGCGATGAGAAGATAAAAAAACTATTTGGACGTAATGTTGAAATTCATATCTCACGAAAGAAAAAACGCTTTGTGGAATATGTTAATATATATGGCGTGAAGAAATAAGCACTTTTCTTCCGCAAAGAAAGTCCCTTGGATTCAAAGAAAAATATTACATAAAACGTTCAGGCTTTTACTTTACTTTCCGGGTGGTTTCTTTGGCGGCGGTAATATTTTTTCTATCGCTTTTTTAGCGCCATCTATAACTTGTCCACCTCTACGGCGCACGTCGTTTTCAAATCTCTGCTGGTTTTCCCTGCCTCTCTGTTGTATGGCATCATGCTGTTGCTGTGCTTGTATCTCTCTCATTTGTTCTGCTGTTGCTCCTGGATAAATCTGTCCTGTGTAATTTGAACTTCCGTCGGGATTTGTACGGGTGTGACCTATTTCCTCGGAATAACCCTGATGAGTGTGCAGTTCCTCTTCCCGGATAGCGTCTGCGCTTCCGTAAGCAAGTATTTGTGAAAGCCTTTCCGGATTTGGCTTGTTTCCGGTTTGTGAAATATAATTGGCCACGTAGCCGTTTGTTTTTGCCAAGGTATTTATGTATTGTGAGTAAGGGTCCATTCCAAGCTCCTTTGCAAGGCTGTTTGCTATTGATAATCCAGCTACTGTTACCAGACCTTCACGGCTTCTTAGCATATCAGGACTAATCATCGTGCTGAAAAGTGCACGGCGCAGCTGGTCTGGTGAGTACCCTGTATAATTGATACCTCGTTCCTGTGAAAGCTGAAGCAGGAAC
>DATDUC010000024.1:0-21774 GCA_035290545.1 archaeon
TAATGGAATTAAACAGTAACATCTGGAAATTCAAAAAGGACAATGGACTTTCCCTCAAGGCAGAGTTATCAGATGTCGTGGTACCGGAAAAGTTTCACTGCATAGAGAAAGATTTGATTGCAACCCACTCAATAAAGAGTATAAGCTATGGTAATTTAACAATGAAAGTCTAGGTTATAATTATCTATGAATAAGCAAAGCTTATTCAAGACCCCAAATCCAACGGAGTTGACTTTTAAGATGTCAAAAATCGCTTTGAAAAAACTCATAAAACAGCTAGGTGCTATAAAAGGCCGTCACACTGAACTGGTAACAGTTTACGTGCCAGTCGGCGCCAACATTCATGAAATAATAAATCAGCTGCGCAACGAGCAGAGCACGGCAGAAAACATAAAATCAAAACCCGTCCGCAAGAATGTCGTCTCAGCCCTAGATAAGATTATACGCGAGCTTCAGATGTTCAAGAAGACGCCACCTAACGGTTTGGCACTCTTTGCCGGAAATATATCGCTGAAGGAAGGTGCAACTGACATAGAAGTGTGGACTATCGAGCCTCCTGACGAAGTCAAGGTAAAGATGTACTGGTGCGACCAGAACTTTGTAATGGAACCTCTCGAAGATATGATAAAAGAAAAGCAGATTTACGGAATAATATGTCTCGACAAGAGTGAAGGCGATGTAGCGCTTCTCCGCGGCAAAAAACTTGAACCTATAGTTCATTATGATTCCATAGTACCGGGAAAAACACGTGCTGGTGGTCAGAGCTCGCAGAGATTTTCCCGTGTTAGGGAAGGTATGTTAAACGACTGGCTCAAGAAAATGGGTGAAGCAGCGAACAAGATTTTCGAGGAGCACAAAGCAGAAGTGATTGGAATAATTGTGTCTGGAAGCGGTCCTATAAAGGAAATGTTCATGAAGGAAGATTATCTGCATGCTGATGTCAAGAAAAAAGTAATAGGCATAATTGATACCAGTTACACTGGCGACTTCGGTCTGCAGGAAACAATAGAAAAGTCAGACACACTCCTTAAGGAAGAGGAAGTCATGAAGGAAAAGAAGATTCTGCAGGATTTTTTTAATGAGTTACAGAAGCCGCACGGCCGCGTTTCCTACGGCATTCATGAAGTAATAAAATCAACCGAAGCTGGCGCCGTAGACCGGGTAATAGTTAGCGAGGCAACCACCATGAGAGCCTTTGACCTCATCAACCCACAGACACAGGAAAAGAAAGTCATCTTTGCTTCTGTAAAGCCAAACGAGTCGGGCTGGGACCTGATGGGCGAAAAGGACCTGCCAGACTTCCTGGAAGAACTGGCAGACAACTACGGCAGCAAAGTCATCGTAGTTTCCAACGACACCCGCGAGGGCCAGCAATTTCTGGAGCTCGGTGGTGTTGGAGCTCTTTTAAGGTATAACATATAATATTTTCTTTTGACTGGAAGCTACTTTTCTTTTTCAAAGAAAAGGAGTTTAGATATTTATGACTCTTATCCAAGAAATCCGGAAAGACTTAAGAGAGAAGGCTAATCCTGCTGAAATTAAGAAATCCCAGAGATTCTTCAAGGAGAAAATAAAGACTCATGGCGTAAGAAGTGCTGCTGTAATGGCAATAGCAAAAAAATATTTTCCTCAGGCCAGGTTAATGTCAAAGCAGGAGCTTTTCCTTCTCTGCGAAGAGCTTCTAATGTCCGGCTACAACGAACAGGCTTCAATAGCATTCTACTTTCTCTTCAAGTTGAAAAATAACCATGAAAAGATAGACTTCAATACTTTTGAAAAATGGCTGAAAAAATATGTTGACAACTGGGGCAAATGTGATGACTTCTGCACCCATGCGCTGGGGCATTTTATTCTTACATTCCCCGAATATATTCCTGAGCTGAACAAATGGACAAAATCAAGTAACCGGTGGATGAGACGTGCATCAGCCGTAGCCCTTATCTATTCGGTCCGAAGAAAAAAGAATCTTGAATATACCATAAAAATAGCCAATCTGCTTCTCCGTGATGGTGATGATATGGTGCAGAAAGGCTATGGATGGATGCTAAAAGAAGCGAGCAAAAACTACCCAAAAGAAGTTTTTAGCTATGTTTTGAAAAACAAGCACGTCATGCCGCGCACAGCGCTCAGGTATGCAATAGAGAAGCTGCCGCCAAAATGGAAAAAAGAGGCCATGAAAAGATAGCTTATAAGGATTTCTAGAATAGGTTTTTCAATGAGACCATATCCAATAATAGCAGGTGCATTAGCACTGGTACTTTCTACAGGTTGCAATAAAATAATCAAAGAGGAAAGCGGATGTGGCATAAACAAAAGAACATATGCAAACGGCATGATAGAATATCGTGACCATGATAGTTGGTTTTATTATGATTATCCTGAGAACGGACCAAGCCTGGATGCCTTCCAAGCTTCGTTAGCAGATGTACAAACTCAAGTCTTCGATGCACTTAAAAGAGGTGAAGCCCAGGAAGCAATGAAGCGTGCCAGGAAAGATTACAAAAGAGGTAGCAAAGAATTTGAACCGTGGATTGTGGAAAAATATGACGTTGCAGTCGCGCGATTAGCATCATGCTCAGAACGGTAATTTTGTAATTTAAAAGGATTGTAATTATTCCTTCTATGAGTGCTATGGCAAAATATAATCATGTCGAAACAATAAGCGCTAGCAAAGTAAGAAGTTACCTTACATGCCCCTACATGCATTTTCTTGATACATATATACGTGAAGCGAGTATTCCAATTACCGCGTTCACTGCAAAACAATATTGGCTTAAAGATGCCATGAGAAATCTCTTTCCTGATGAGCAACACGTCGGTCCTGATCTTTTGGATATAGAAGATTTACGCGGCGAAGAGCTAGCTAAGTATCTAAATAATCATTCGCCAAGCGCCTTTGGCAATGCCGTAGAGAATTTATGGCGAATGTTTGTAATTGACGGCGACGGCCGTGTTCATGGCAGGGAAGTTGCCTGGAGATATTATGATCAATGGGAAACGATTGGGCATCAGTTAAAAACTGCTTGTGCCAATTTCTATAAAGTTCTAATGGCCGAAGGTCCACCAATCATTGCTTTCAATAACAAAGACGATCCCATTTATCATGACCAGGATAAGTTTGGTGTTCGTTTTGACGCTGTCAGGAAAGGTCCTGTTGTATGTAAATACGGCGGCAGAAAAATGGCGCAAAGAGAACTGGACACAGACTGGCTTGCAACGTTGCAGATGTTTGCTTTATCAACGATTGCCAGTCAGAGTCAAAACTATAGAAGACATCTAGGTATTCGAAAAAGAGAGTGGCAGGAAATAATGCCAGAAATAACTTACAGATATTACAATCTTGCACGAGGCGAGATGATGGAGAGTACCAGAACTGTTGAAGCCGTACCAGAAATGATTGAAATAGTAGAAGAAGCTAAGAAAGGAATGAAAACAAAACCAGTTGCAAAACCAACTCATAAAAATTGTTCTGCTTGCCGGTACAACGTGTTCAATGGAGCAGGAGAAATTGTCTGTCAGAGAAAAAATCCAAAAGTTGCTCCACTTTTATTAAGAAGTTCTTTGACAGAAACATCTGGTGGGGTGGAAGAAGAAGGCGAAGGCGAAGAATAATTAGAGCTCCAATACATCGCCCAGCTGCGGTATCCATATATCGCCCTTGAACATCTTTCTGAAATCATCTGCTTCCACCGTATGTATCGGAACAAGCACTTTTGGATTCACTTTGTTAATAGCATAGGCAGTTTCCTCTCCAGTCGAGTGGCCATTTATGTGGCTCTGAGGTATCTCAAATATTTGGCCACTGTTGAAGAGATCTCTAGGATCTTCAAGGTGTATGAGATTTAACCTCTTCAGCCAGTGTTTCAGAATTTTTTCATCAAGTTCCATTTCTTCCGTATATGGCTCCGGGTGTGACCGGATATAAACACTATCATCTAACAAATCCATATCAGAAAGTTCATGAATTTGTCCGCCAGACATGCTTCTTATATACTGTCCCTGATTCCCTTGCAATTCTTCTTTCGTTATCCTGTTTTTGTGATCGATGTAAGGTCTTTCCCATTTTTGATAATCCCTTTCAGGATCTGGATATTCAGTGTCAAGGGTTCCCTTGTTTTTCCTTGGCATGTATATTCTGATAACATCTGAATTAGTTGTGGGGTAGCCGAACGCGCCGCTGAACATGTCAAGAATATAAGCCTGTCTGGCATCAACAACAAGTTTTCTCCCGGTTTTTCTTGCAATCTTGTAGAACGTTAGAAGTCGATCCAAATCACGAGGGGGGTAGCTCGCAACAACAAGACCTTGACGGTCTCTAATAAAATCACTCACATTATCTACAATGCCGTCCTCTGTGCCAGGATTAAGTTTGTTTATGAGCGAACCTTCGCACAGCATATAATCAGGGTGAAGTTCAGCAGCTCTTGCCAAAAATGCTTCTGTGTCTTTTCTCCGCCTGCCTCGGAAACGCATGTCACCCGTATAAACAACAATACCAGCTGAAGTATGAATTATGAGGCCGCATGCACCAGGTAATGAATGGTCAACGTAATGAGGTTCAACCTTGATGTGCTCAATTTTGAATGTTTCAGGCGGTCTCATTAGTTTTATGTTTCTACTAGTTCTTGCAATTTTTCCCTGCAGCCAAGTGTAGCCAGCTTCCCTCAATCTGGGTGTTTGCTCGAATGCATCTTTGAAATCAACAAATTCGCTGAATGGCGCGTTGCCTGTTTCCTGGATTGAATGAAGAAGCATTTTTGTGTAGCGGTCCATGTAAACAGGGATGCTTGGGTCCAGAAAATGTATGCCAGAAGCATGATCAAGATGTGCATGTGTCAGAAGAGCAAAATCAATAGTTTTTTCTTCAATAGGAATCCGTCCCATGTATTGCAAATAGTCTGATCTGTAAATACCGTCAAATCCAGGATATTTATCGAAATCGGGATAAATACCAATTTTAGTGAGTTCCTGAAGAGCTCTGAATTTCTGAGGAGAGCTAGGAAAAGAATAATATCTGCCAAATAAATCAAAATTCATTCCGAAATCAAGAAATCCTCTCACGCTCCTGTCCTCGAGCAGAAACTGATTACCACCACGCTGGTTGGCTCCGCCGTAGAAGTATATGCGAGCATCTGACATTTGAAAACTATGAAAGCAAGTTTTTAGAAACCGACAATATTTGCAATTACAAAAGAATATCAAAAAGATATCAAGAACATCACAAGACAAGTATTGTTTTTTTATAGGTGATTTTCAATCAGATAATATGCCCAAAAAATTGCTTCTAGATTTTGATGGCACTCTTACTGACACTTCAAAAGAAGCACAACCTGCACTGGAAAAATGGGATGAGTTATTTTCTGAACGTACAGGAATGCCTTTGAGTGAAGTCAAAAACCAAATTAAAAGAATAAAATTTGAAATATTATCCAATCCAAAAACCGGATGGACCGTCAATGGCTATGTCATGGCTCCTGCAGCAGCTGATCCGTATGTGCTGCATACGACAGCATATCAGGCGCTGATTTCAAAGGGAGGAATAGATGAAAATATTCTTACAGAGATTTTTCATGATTCCTACCCTTTCTCGGCTACTATATTTCGTGAGGGCGCGGCGGATTTTCTTGATGCTCTTCTCAAAATGCTCTCAGTTGTGATAGTAACGAACTCGAGAACAGAGCCAGTTGAGGGAAAACTTAGGAAGCTGGGAAACTATTCCATTCCTATAATGGGCAACGCCAAAAAATATGTTCCAGACCCTGCAGCAGCTTTTTTGCCCAAATATGTTCATTTAGAAGGATTTCCAAGGCCAGTTGTATTAGCAAGAAGACACTATAAGGAAATCCTAGACGGATTTAATCCAGAGGAAACAGCAGTTATGGGCGACATATACGAGCTCGACCTAGCGCTGCCGGAGTTTCTGGGCTTCTCTGTGGTACAGATTGCAACTCCAAACACGCCGTCTTATGAAATTCAGCATCACCGCGGTCGCCCAAGAAACTTTTTCGCAACTAGTTATAGTGATGCACTAAAACATCTTGAAAAATAGCGCCGCTGTTAAATGGTTATGTTCACAACAGGCACGTTTTCTGCTCCAGGTGTCGTAGCGCTGAAATAATCTCTCAGACCGAAGCCGAACCACCCGGCAATTATGTTTGAAGGGAACACCTTTGTAGCTGTGTTGTATTCCCTAATAGCATCATTATACCTTGTTCTTGAAACAGAAACCATATTTTCCGTCTCTGTAAGACTATCGCTCAAGCTCTGAAACTGTGCACTAGTCTGCAGAACAGGATAGTTTTCAGCAACTACAAGCAGCTTTGATATGGCACTTTCTATCTGGTTTGATGTCTGAACCTGCTGATTCACGTCAGGCGCTGCCTGCCACTGTGTCCTTAGGGTGGATAATTCTGTTAGTACAGATTTTTCGAATTGTCCAGAAGCTTCTAAAGTATTGACAAGATTAGGTATCAAATCAATCCGACGCTGATATTGCGTCTCAACATTAGCCCACGAGTTGTCAACGCCTTGATTCAAGCGAACAAGAGTATTGTAAGAGCCCCATATTGTTCCAACAAGTATCAAAATAATTAGAACTATTATACCGATTCCAATCCATTTCTTCGGGAAAGTTTGAGGTACTTTCTGTGCCATATCTATTCCTTCTTACAACATCTTTATGTTGACCAACTTAACTATTCATCATACAATTATAAGTTGGTCATATATAGTTAACTAAATCGTAATATTCAGATTACTTAGTTAACTATAAAAAGATTTTATCGGCCTGCTCCGCCTCCGCCGCTTCCTCCGCCGCCGAAACCGCCTCCGCCGAAGCCTCCACCGCCTCCGCCGAAGCCACCGACTATTACAGGTGCATAGCGTTTGTTACGCTTGAATTTTTTCTTGCACTTAAGGCATATACAATAATCGCCTTCGCATTTAATCTTACCTCTGCAGTAAGGACAGCGATTTGACATTGTAACTGATATAATAATTATGATGAGGAAAAAGAAGAAAGGAAAGTTTCCTAACACCAAACTTAAAATTGTGTCCATTGTATGGTCCTTAGGTGTGTAATTACCCGGTATATAATTCACAAGTTGGTCTGACAATCCGCTAAGAATGGTATCCAGCGCTGTTTGATAATCCCCCTGATTGTAGTAAGGCATCGCCGCATCTAGGATTGCGCCGGCTTCAGCTCCTGTAATATAGCCTTGGATTCCCCAGCCAAGTTCTATGCGCATTCTGTTACCAACAGTGCCGTTCTTTACTATCAAGATAAGTATGCCATTATCTTCACCCTTCTTTCCTATGCCCCACTGCTGGAAAAGCTCAACACCATAGGAGAAAAGCGTATAGCCTTCCGGAACGCTGTCGAGAGTAACGACAGCAACTTCTATTGTGGTATTCTTTTCGTAAGCTGTAAGTCCTTCCTCGAACTGTGCCTTGTCAGGAAGTATGTTAGCAAAGTCGTTGACAAAGCCGGTAGGCTGAGGAAGTGCAAATACTATTGAAGCAAATAATAAAATTACTATAGCAATGTATTTTTTCATTAATTATGTTTGTTCGTTGTGCTTAAAACTTTGCTATTAAATCAGGAATCTCATCAAAAGAGGCCACATAATTTTTGCTCGGCTGTGTTGAATAAAATATAAATTTCATCCCCGCATCTCTGGCCGCTTCCCTGTCTGCTTCCGTGTCTCCAATATAAACAATGTTCTTAGGGTCTATTTTCAATCTTTTAGACGCAAACAGAAGGGGTTCAGGATTGGGCTTATGTTTGTCCGTATCATCAAATCCAACAAAAGTTTCAAAAAACTCTTTCATATGAGTTGCCTTGAAAAATTCTTCTATGCCGTGATGGGTTCTGCTGGAAACAACTCCCAACACATATTTATTTTTTAGTAACTTCAGTACGGGTAGACATTTTTCTGGGGTTTTTGTCATACCATAGTCATACGGTGTTTTAAGTCCCTTTTCCCATATTATCTTTATTTTTTCTTCGGAAGTCTCATTTGTCAGAAATCTTATAGCTGCCATCATGGACAAATGAATAGTTTTTGAAAATTCTTCTTCTGAAAAACTGTATCCAAAGGAAGCCAGTAATTGATGAAAAAATTTCCTATTAGCCTCATAGGAATCCAGCAAAACTCCATCTACATCAAATAAAACTGCTTTGATCATCTAACCAATTCCAAAGAACCTTTTCGCATTCTCTGTAGTTTTTAGAAGAATTTCTTCTTTTGTAATATTTTTTATGGTAGCTATTACCTCCGCGCTCTTCTCAATCTTCCACGGTCTGTTCGTGAGTTCCTGCGAGTCTGGATCAAGCCAGGGCGAATCCGTCTCGAGAAGCATCTTGTCAAGAGAGACGAGCGAAGCGAGTCTCTGATGCTTGAAGCTTTTGCAGACAAGCGTTGCGAATGAAATCATCCATCCCTGCTCCAGACATTTCTTCAGCTGACCTTCACTGCCAGAGAAGCAGTGCATCATAACGTGCTTGCAGTTGTTTTCAATAAGCATGTCAATTGCGTCGCCTATGCCATCATTGCTACCTTCCTTATTATCGCGGCCGTTGCGCGAGTGGATAACCAAAGGCAGGTGCAATTCCTTTACAAGCTGAATAAATTTCAAAAATATCTGTTTTGATCTCTCCTGACCCTTTGAGTCAGTAACCCAGTTGTAGTCAATCCCCACCTCACCAATAGCCGAAATCCATGTTTTGTTTTCTCTTATGAACTCTATGTATTCGTCTATGTCCTTGTCATGGCAATCCTTCATTGTTTCAGGATGAAATCCCATACAGGCAAAAACAAAACTAGGATATTTCTTATGTAGCTGCAGAATTTTTTCCTTGTCTTTTATGTTAGCGATAGAAGTGACAATAGCGGTCATTTTTCTCTGCATAGCTTCTCGCACAATCATGTCAGCATCCATGTACTCAAGATGGCAGTGAGAGTCTATCATCAGAAAGAATTAGATGAATAGTTTAAAAATGTGTTTCTTTCATGGAACAATCTGAAACCGTCTATTAAGAGAAGGTAAAGCTACTCTCTTGTATCCAATAGGGTTTGTAGAATAAATTTGAGGGTAACCTTTCTTTGAATCAAACTTGATATAGTCTTTACCACAAAGAGCGTCGACAGGACAGACACATACATTTGTGTCATCTCTGCCTGGACTATGTATCATATTTCCTTCACCGACATAGATGCCAACATGGGAAGGTCTATAACCATTTTTTGAGAAGAATATGGCATCGCCAGGCTGTCTGAATGGTTCGTGAACTAAAAAACCTAAAAAATCAAAATATTCTTCACTGTGCCTAAGTATTCTTTGAGTTGTTGGAACCATAGGAACGAAAATTCCGCTCTCCAAAAGAACCCATTGAAAAAAACCCGAGCAATCAAAGCCTTCAGGCTTATTGCCCGTATCAGGAGTCCTGTATCTTACAGCAGAAGCTCCTTCGTATTTCAAAGCTGTATAAACTATTCTATTCATAGAAATAAAATAAAACAAAAGATTATAAACAAAGTGGTAGGAAAAATATTTAGTATTATTTGCCGCCAAGAACATTGTCTATATCACTAAGCGTGCTTGTTACACTTTGTATATCCGTGCTAACATTTGTCACAACGCGGCCGACTTCTTCGCTGCTTTTCAGGCTGCTTTGTGATTGTGTACAGCCACTTATGAAAAGCATAGAAGATATTACAATTGCCAAAAGCAAAATAGTTTTTTTGTTCATATTATCACCCTCTTAGGCAATCTGCACATCCTGAGCACTCTCCAGGATCGCAAACACCATTGTTCAGGCAGCCGCTGCACGCCACTCCATCACTGCCGCCGCCACTGGCAGCAGGAACTGTTACGGTTGTAGTTGAAACGAGAGGCATTATTGGAACAGGTGAAGTGCCACCACAGTCCTGCGGGCAGGCATTCGGATTCTTTTGTTCAAAATCATCACATATTCCGTCAGGACAAAGCTGTCCACCCACGTTAGTCTGGATAGTTTGCATTGGTTGTGAGATCACTTGTTGTGTAGAAGTTGTTTGTTGCTGTGAAAGTGGCTTACTTAGCAGCGGCCCACAATCCTGTGGACAGTCTGAAGGGTTTTGCTGTTCAGTGCCATCACAGATGTTGTCACCACACAAGCCAACGCCCTGTCGAGTTCCCTCAGGCTTGGATTTGTCATACTTCATTATTTCTTTCAGGTTGCCCTCACAATAAGGAATAATATCAGTATCTGGATTTCTTATACCTAAGCTATATTTTTGCAACTTGCATGTCATCTCATACGGAGGATTAATACCAGGTATTGTCCCGGCTGGTGGTGCTTTACTCTCAGGCAGTTTTGCGTACAATATACATACGCCGTCAGCAAGACCCCTTATTTCAACAAAAGTACCGTCTTTGCCCTCAGGTAGGAATTTAATTGGCTGACATATTCTGATAGCACGGTCAAAACAGCTTCCGTCTGTGCCGCAATTTGTCGTTGTACCATTTTTTATTTCCTCAATATCATCGCCGCTGCCAAGCATGACGTAAAGTATGTCCTTTAGCATAACATCCTTGATGTATTTTATATCCTGTTTTATTTCCATGACATCATCAACAGATATGTCTCTTGAACGATCCCTTAGCTTATTTTTTATCTCATCGACTTTATCCTTCGCAGATAGGAACATGTCTGACACGCGTCGGAAGCGCTTCTCGTCACTTGATCCTGTTGATTGATAATAATTTGCAATATCATCGGTCTTTTTTGAAAGCTTGTCAAACTGAAGCTTCAGGTCCTCGAGCTTGAATGCTATAGAAAGCAGTTCTCCGGCGTCAGGCACTTCATTTATATTTTCAACAAATGACGAAGACTCTTCGCCTCTTCTAACACAATCCGTAAAGGACACACATCCGTTCTGGTCACGTCTTACAATCAGCTGGCCGCCTTTTTCAGCGCATGCGGAATACGAGTCCTTGGGCATATCTTTCTGACAGTCATTGCGCTGGCCACATTTCATCTCGTTGCACCCGTATTTATTAAATTCAAAAACAAGCCCCATACCATCTTGCCTGCACTTCAACTCCATTTTCATCTTTTCGTCTTCTGTAGGGTTTATGCACTCAGGTTTTTTTTCGTACTGATTCTGACCGATGCACTTTCCTATCTTGCAGCCGCCTTCAAATCCGATTACACCCTCCATGCTGAGAGACTTACACTTCTCAAGGGCACTTGAAACTTCTTCTGGCGACGGGCACTTCACAGGCGTTGCAAACACAGGACTGTTGGAACGTTCGCCGCCGAAATCACATTGGAAAGTATCGCATCCATTGGAATCTCTTCCAAACCTTGGCAAGCCATTATTATTGACACATTTTAACCGAACTTCCTGTGGCACCGTTGCGCACTTCACATCAGATTTCTGGCAGTTGACGCGCACAAAACCAGTAGAATCCGTTTCCTGCGTGCATCCCGCTGGCAAATCCGCAGTTGGGATAGGGCATGGGTCGCATGCACATCCAGATTCTGTTTTGCGACAAATTGATACAGCACCGCCAGGGCAGCTCTGTTTGACAGGACATTCGCCGCCTATGCAATCTTTGCAGCTGCTGTCCTCATCCTTGTCGCACATGCCATTATAATTACAGCCTTTTTGTGTCGGACAGCTTGTTGCAATAATGTTGTTGTTGTCATATTTACATTCACATCCAGAAGGGCATTGCTGCTGTGTTGGCTCCGGACATTTTTCCACTCGTGTCCACCCTGGCGACAAACACGAATTAGGAAACATAGAACATCTGCCTGAACCGTCCACTGCAAATGTTTGTATTTGCATGCAATTGGTCTGATTTTGTAATGGTTGACACCTGTACTCAATAATACATCCCTTGTCATCTATTTTTTTCTCAGGATAAGTGTCAGAAGAGCACTGGGGAATTGCTGGTGTAGGGCAGGTTGTTGTTTCCCGCACGCATCTGAACGTTTGCACCTGGGGACATGCCATACCTGCAGGGCAGGATGGCGAAAACTCTTTTTTTGTCTCGCCACCATTGCATATACAGTTAGAATTATATGACCCAGATCCGCAATGCTCACTTGGAGTTACGGCTGGTGTGCCACCTCCACCACCGCCTGAAGTAGTAGTATTAGTTGCTGCACCACCTCCGCCGCCTGATGTGGTAGTGTTAGTGCTGCTTCCTCCTCCGCCGCCTGAACTCGTTGTGGTATTTGTCGCTGGCTGCGGAGCTACGTTATGGCCCTCGCAACTGGGCTCGCATGAAGTACAGCTCTGTGTTGCCCGGTCGCACGTAGTTTGACACGTTGAGACAAAATTATCAGGGCACGTCTTTGATGTTGATGTGCATGTGTTAGTATCACAGAAATTTCCACACTGTCCGCCACTGCAGCCGTATTGGCATGCTGTTGCTGAAGAAGGATATGTACAAGTTCCGGCAGAACATGTTCCTGGCGAAGAATAAGTCTTCACACTATTGCCGTCACATGTAGTAGCTGGCGGGCTACTGCACGTTACACCTGCGCAAGGATCTGCCTGGGTTTCATTTTCTGCATAAACAGCCGTAGAAATAACAGCGATTAACACAAGCAGAAAAAACACTTTCCGCATTTTAAAACATCGTTTTTATCTATAATATATCTTTTCCTGGACGTAATTCTCTGAAATTACTTCTTCCACGGCAGTTTGAGAGGCACAAGTTTTAGGCGACGTTTCTGTATGAGGAGAGACCAGTCCACCATAATAAAGATAAGCATGAAAACTATGCCGGCTACATCCATAACAATAACTTGGAGTAGTTTGCTTGAAAATACGTCATTAATACTGTTAAAAATTACACGTGTTGTAAGTATGAGAACGTAATAAGACACAAGCCTTCCGGAAAAAAAACCTAAAAATATTGGTATAATTCGTGCTCTGGCAAGCCCGACAGTAATAAAGTAAACGTTGCTTGGAAACGGGCTAAGCGAAAAAAGAAATGTAACAAAAAAGCTCTTCACCGGGTGTCTCTTTGCTATTTTTCCTATGATATCCATGTCTTTTTTCCTTTTGTTGCCAGCAAAGCGCCTCGAGTATGTTCCAAGGTGTGACAAAATAAAACGGCCGATTGTGGAAGCAATTGCGCCGACAACAGCAAGCAGCGTTACATCAAAAGTGAAGTTTGTGTAAAAAAATCCCAGAACGAGCCACGTAGGAGGCATCAGGAACGGCACTACGTTTATAATTATAACGGCAAAAAACGCAAGAATATACTCTATCATGAATTATCTTTGCAGAATTAGTTTTAAGAAGAAACTAAATAAGTCCAAGCTTTCTGAATAGCCTCACAGTCGGTCTGTTTAGTTTCGTTTTAGCAAGGGATGATTTATCTATCCACTTTAATTCAGATATGTCGTCTTTTGGTGTTAATTTTCCTGATTTATACTTGACTTTGAAAACCAAAAATATATAATGAGTATCAACACCGTGCTTATTCGGTTCTATATCTTCGTCAAAGGAAACTGGAGCAATATCAGTTATTTCCAAGCCTGATTCCTCGAGGATTTCCCTTTTCACAGCGTCTATAAGCGTCTCATCTCCTTCTATTCCGCCGCCAAGCAGGTGCCATGTATTGGGATAAGGGCCCTTATTTTTAGCTTTTTTGCCAAAAAGAAATTTACCATCTTTCTCTATAATAGCGCTAACAATTATTCTCGTTTCCATATTCAAAATTCCCATGTCTCGATAAATCTGTCAACGACTGTATCCAGAAAACTGTCCTTGTGGGCAACAAGATACTTTAGTATAATCTCCTGATTAGCTACTTTGTAAATCCTGAAGCGTCCTTTTTTCTTCTGGGTTATAGTTCCTTTTGTCTGAAGCTGCTTCAGGTACCAGGAAAGTGTAGACAGCGATATGCCCGTAGCCTCTGAGATCTTCAGCGGCGTGGATTTCTTGCTTTCTATCAGGAAAATGAGTATGTGCCTCATTTTGTTATTTCTAAGAAGATTGAGCATATCCTTTTCCTCGTCAGTCCAGTTCCTGGTAAGAGGATAGTAGCGCACATAGTTCTTGTCGCGTTCTGTTCTGATGAGACCGTTTTTGTAGAGAAAATGTATGTGGTAATCCAAAGAACCGGTGGCAAGGTTTGTGCGTCTCTGTATTTCACGGAAATGAAGTCCGGGCGATTCAGCTATGCAATTGTAAATTTGCCTGCGTACGTCCAACTCAAGATGTTGCTGACCATTCATAACTAACCTCACTTTCTAAAAAGCGCGTAGAACAATGATAATAGTATCAGAAGTTCAAGCGTTTGTATCGAGATGCCTATGTGAGAATAATTTCCAAGAATGAAATTATCTATAAGCTTAAGAGCTGCTTTGATTGCAAAAAGAAAAAAAGCACCAGCAACAAACATAAGCCGCTCATTCTTCTTCCTTGAATATGCCTTGTATGATATAATACTCAAAGCCGCTGCTACGAAAAACACGAGCACGAGTGTAATATCATAAAAGCTGAATACAAAATCCCTTCCACCGCCATGGAGGTAATGTCCCCCGCCGGCTATGTTCTCTATTCCAAACAAGTAGAAAGCCGCGAGTATTACCAACACTATGTAGACAACAAGAACTCTGTCCATAGTTATATTATTCTAAGTCAAAATTTATAAATGCAATAAAAACACATTTAAAAAACTTTTGTACATAAAAGTTGTATGTCACATGTTTTGACTTACCAGTTCGGGCATGAAATAACAAATCGTCCTGATATAATTGACATTCACCAAAGATACTGGAAATTGTATGGGGATCCCGAGAATCCCGCTATTTTTAGATACACTTTCAAAGACTTAGCAGATCTCAACAGAAAAATTGGACATACAAGTATAGGCTTTTCCGCAGTTCAGGTCGATGACGAACCCGGTGTAATAATTGAAACTATGTTGCTGCAGACATCAGGAAACAATAGTGAGATTCCAAGAACCTTTAAGGAACTCACCAATGAAGACTATTCAAATTATAATATAATGGGAAATACACGCGTTTTAGTTACATTTACAGTAGATGAAACAAAACGTCGTATAATACCGCGTGGTGCACAACGTCTCCCAGACTTTGTGCTCGAGCAGATGCTCGAACTATACAAAGATTCCGAATTTATAATAACTTATAGTCCTGCAACGCAGTCGGCATTAAAACTTCATACAAGACACGGTGCAAAACCTGTCATGTTTCTCCCAAATGCAAGACCTGGGTTGTATATGGGCAATGAACGTGCAGAAGACGTAGTAGTAATGGGCTACACATGGCCAAGATTTATGCAGCCTGATGAGTTCACTGCTAAGATGTCAATTCAGCCATGTCAGCAGGAACCTAGAATACCTGCTTTTGTTTAATTCTAAAATCGTACTAATTTTCAACGCTTGTACCAAAAGGGGTATTAAAAGAGTTTTCCAATGAACATGTAGTGGTTTTATGAGTTGTATGGTATGTGGTGTCGATGCACCTCTTCGCGAGGAAAAGGGCATCGGTGTCGCACTGTGTGATGAACACACAAATCAAAATTGATACGGTGCATACCGCTTGTCTTAAGACGTTGGTTGCAGCGTATAAACAAACTTTGCAGCAATGAAGACAAAGTTTGTTTCATACTGAAGCCGGAGGAAAGTATGCTGAAAATACTCGCTACTTTTCCGCTGCTTTACCGCATTCCCCCGAATGTATGACGCCAAGGTGCATGACGTTCTCCGAACGTCTTTCAATCTTGCGTCTGTTGGTCTTCCTCCGGCTTTCTTTTTAATTATTTACTTGAGAATATCATAGCCAGCGGCGGCTGCGTCAGCAACAAATCTTTCAAGGCCCGGTTGTAAAAGAGGGTGTTTGAACTCCTCAGAAGAATAAGAATCTTGCAGAACAAGAGGTATGAAAGTCCTTTTGGCAGGATGTGAGGAAATCATTTTCTCAAATTCCTCTGGATAATTTTTAACAAGTTGCTCCAGAACTTCTGGTGGTGCTGTTACTATATCAGAACCTGCCTTCCATGAATCTATTATAAGTTCTGGTGTTCTCATGCTAGCTGCAAGAAAGCCTGTTCTTAATTCATGTCTTTTGTATTCTTCGATTATTTTTCTTGTAACAGGAATCGGGTCTTCTCCTGTTGCTTGCATTCTGCCTAGGAAAAGACTGAAAACAAGAGCACCAGCTTCTGCTGCTCTTAAGCCTTGATAATAATCAAAACCGAGCGTGGCATTTATCTTTGCACCGTCACCGAAATCTCTAACAAGACGTACTATTGCCTCGATGCCCTGTGGTATAGTAGGTATTTTTTGCCAGAAATTCGCGCCTGTTTCCTCATTCCATAATATTATTTCTGCACTTTCTTTGTAAAGTCTATCCACAGTTATGTCGCCAGGATTATAGGGATGTACGCAGCCTACTGCCTCTACGCTTATGGGCATCTTGCCGACAACCTCAGCAATCTCTACAGCAAGTTCGTGCACAGTTTTTATCGATGGATTTTCTTTTATGTACTTAGAAGCCGTTGTGGGGTTTGTCGTGACACCACTTATTATTTTCCTGTCAAAAAAATCCTTTATCAAAGCAGGGTCTGATGTGTCAATAAAAAGTTCCATAGAAATAATTTGATTCGAATTATAAAAAGCTCATCTTCATACGGTTGTGTCCAATAAACCCATGATAGAAATATATCGTTTTCGTATGTTTCCCACATCCAGTGGTCTATGAACTTCTTTGCGTTTTTCATCTTTCTGAATCTTGGGAATCTGTTCTTGCATCTCCAGAAATTCTCTATGACGTTGTTGCCATGCTTGAAGCTTATCACTTTCTCATGCTTCACTTCATGGTCGAAAACTCTTGCAATAGAAAACGAGTAGGCAGGCATCTTGTCGGTGCGTATTGCTTTAGGCATGTAGCCAATCGGGAAGCGTCTCCTTGTTTCCCACATCAACAAGTCCGTGTTATGCATATCTCTTTCCATCGAAATATGCCAGCCTATCGGCTGGCTTCCCTTGCATCTCATTGCCCAGAACCACAAGAAAAGACCTTTCTTCCACATTCTAAGCTTAGTTTCATCACAATGCAATCTTTCAGAAAGCCCACGAAGAGGTTTCGTGAGACGTTTGCCAAATTTCTCAAGCCAGTTGAGTATCGTCTGGTTTGATTTTATGACAACTCCGTAAATCTTCTTTATCCGCCTGCGCACCTTGCGCAGGCTCAGTCCGTCCGTGTAAAGCCCTATAGACGTGAATACAATTTCTTTCGGATATCTCATTCTCATGAAATCCGTGTCAACCGCTTGCCGACCACACCGGCACAAAAATTTTGCAAGACACCTCTCATTTTTGTACTTTCATGACCATTTCTTACTGTGCGGTTTCCGCACTCTGGACAGTTCATAGTTTATCACCAATAAACATTCTGTCCAGATTTTGCTTATAAATCATGGGTTAATTAGAAGGAATCAAAAAAGTTCATACCTATTTTTTCTTCTTGCTGACTACAGTATTTCCTTCGATAAACACGGCGTTGACAATACCAGTCTGGCCCGGTCTTGATGTAACGCGTGCTTTTCCGATTTCCGTCTCTATAATGGCACCCTTTGTTATAATATTACGTCTTACGAACTGGCTGTCCGCAGGATTATCTGTAACCGACAGTATTTTTGTTTTCTGATATTTGCCATTAACAACAACATTGGCAATATTTGTAGAAAGCGCAATTAGCTTCTTGTTACCGCCTCTGGAACGTATTTCTTTTATTTTAGTTTCACCCACACGCGTCGGCAGATAGTCACGGCCACGCTGATATCTATTCTTTTTGCCGTGTTTCTTTATAGCACCGCCCGTAGTTTTCTTTTTCGGTGTTAATTGCCATTGAGTCATTAGTTATCACAAATCCTTCAGGTCGCCTGTTAGAAATTACTATAGACGTTACCCTCTGTGTTGTACATACTTGTAATTTTGACAAGTATTTAAACGTATGTACGTAATTTATCATCAATGAAATTTTTTCATATTTTAGGAGGTTTTTTATGGAACGTCCAATAGACGTATTGAACAACGCGAAAGGCAAGAGAGTTCTCATAAAGCTGAAAAAAGGCGGGGAAATTTCCGGCATTCTACAGGCCATGGATCTTCATCTTAACATGTGGCTTGAGAACGCAGAACAAGTAAGCGAAGAAGAGAAAGTCAAGTTGGGAACAATTCTTGTACGCGGCGACAACATACTATACGTCTCACCCGAAAAAGGCGACTAAAATAATACCAGCAACGGTTGCACAAGCCAGCGAAGCTAAACAGCTCTGACTGTAAAAAAGGTGTTAACATGTCAAAAGGTACACCCTCAATGGGAAAGCACAACAAGATAACTCACATACGTTGTCGAAGGTGTGGTCGTCATAGTTATCACATTCAGAAAAAGGAATGTTCTGCTTGCGGATATCCTCTTGCCAAATTAAAGCACGACTCATGGAAATGGAAACCAATCAACCGCTCTGGCAGGAAAAACATCAAGCATAAACATCAAAAGGTCAAGACAGCCCGCCAGGGAAGATACCCAAAGAACAGTTGATTCTCTGTCATAGTTTCATTTTAATTCTCATATCTGCCGCGTCAATTAGCATTCTCGTAAGAAGTATTTTTCTCGCAGTCGTTGCATCCATGGAAGGCAAATACTCAGCAACAGCAGACAATCCAGAAGAAGCAATTTCCACATCATCAGTATTGGAAGCATAGAAAGCTGACTTAGCTGCAAAATCAATCATGTGTTCCGCCGATGAGTATTCCATATTAACCGTTCAAATCTTCTACAAAGGGTTTTTAAAATATAGCAATTACATATAAAGACAGAAACGGGCCTGTAGCTCAGCCTGGCAAACCCTTTTCTTTTGGGAAAAAGAAAAGCCCTTCTGTAAAAGAAAACATATTAAATTAAATATAAGGAAGGGGTTCGGGAAAGAGCGCCTGCCTCTATTTTCCGCAAGCGATTTTGCGTCGCAGACGGAAAAGGGCTTTAAGCAGGATGTCGCGAGTTCGAATCTCGTCGGGCCCATTCTATTCATTTTTCAAGAAATCGTAATTCTTCTTCAAAGTTCTAACAAGAAAATCTATAATCTGAGCATATTTTTCGTCATTCGCCGCCCTGACTGCTCGTAAATAATTGTTCCGGTTCTTTACGTAAATATTGATTTCAGGATAATTATTCTTCTTTAATATATAGTTCATAAGGAGTCGGCATACCCTGCCATTTCCATCAGTAAAGGGATGTATACTTACAAACTTCATCGAAAGCAGGGCTGCCAATTCTACAGGATGTGAGTTTTTGTTTTGTTTGTACCATGCAATAAGTTCTTTCATCAATCTTGGCACATCTTTATGGTCTGGCAATTTAACATCAGAACCAAGAATGAAAACCGGAACTTCCCTATATTTTCCGCGTCTTTCATCTATATTCTCCATCAGTATCCAGTGAAGTTTTTTAATTAAAGTTTCATTTATGTCTCCTCTATAAGAAACCAGGAATTCAAGGGCTTTTTTGTGGTTTTTTGCCTCATTTAGCTCCCGCAAAGATATGTTCTTTGGCACAATTCCCTCATTTATTATCATCGCAGTTTCTCTTTTGTCGGCAGTACTACCCTCTATGGCATTGCTGTTATAGGTCAATTCAGTGAAAAACCATTCGTTGAACTTGTCTGAAACAATCTTACCACCCTTATTCAAGTAGTTGAAAAAACGGAGTCTTATGATTTCAATTAATTCTCTTTGCTCTTCTGTAAGATAATCAGATTTTACAAGAAGTTTATCAAAAGTCTTTAATTCTTTTTTAATTTTTCCCTTGGATACATACCCTTCTCCAATATATTTCCTAATTTTTTTCCACTTTTTACCGTCGCGGATAGTATGAACTAAATAATTGTAGTGCTTTCCCTTGCGTACTTTAATCTCATGGTATGACATAACATTATATACGTCCACATATATTTAAATACATTATTTTGTGGACGTACAATACTGAATTCATCCCGTTATGAAGATCTCGTCGGGCCCACTCGGAACAAAGGTAGAGCTTTTTGTATTAGTTAAAAAAAGAAAAAGGCTGCTGCGGGTACAGCAGCCCCAAGCGGAGTGAATGGGTTTTTCACTAAGATCCGGACTGACCACGTCTATACAGGTGAAGGTAATATGGGTTTTAATATAAATAGGGCTTTTGGTGCGAAACCCGAAAATTAGTGCGTTTTTTGAAATTGATATTTTGACAGAAATACCGCCCTCTTCATAGCGTGGATTAAGTTTATATTAAACACAAAAGATAGTAAAATTAATGAACAGCAAACTAGTCGTTTCTATAGCTCTATGTGTAATTCTCCTATCATCCTCGCTAGCTTACGCTGAAGATGGTGTGGATTTTTTTACCTGGCTCTGGAGTCTCTTTGGTAGTCAGGAACCCGCCGTCAATATTCACGAAGCACCTGCAGGCGGAACCTGCAGCCAGCAGTGCGGACAGGATTGTAATCTAGAAAAATGTGTCAACCAGGACGGCTGCCTATGGAACAAAGGCAACTGCGACAACATCTGCACCCCAGGATTGACAAAGGAAATTGTAGTAATAAAGAGGTATGAAAGTTGTTCGAACGCCGCAAACTGTAACGATGTTTATCTATGTGAAAATGGTGTGACAGGTTATCCAGTAAGCGTCGCTTTTAGCACGGTTCCAAAATTATTGGGCAGCACAGACATTAGTTTTACTGGCAGCAACATTGATGACAGTTTTATCTTCGATGATAGCACTTACTATAGTAATTTAGATACAGTCGACGATGTTAGTTCTGGAAGCAGCACCAGCAGAGAAGTAAGCTGCTCGAATCTGCGTGCATCATTTGTAGCCGGATATAACCAATATTCCAGAACAATCAAAAACGCAGCAGACAATTACCTGCGAAGTTCAGGTATCGACAACCCTGAAGCACTAGTCGCAGCCATGATAACAAAGGAGAGCGCTTGGAATAAGTGGGCAATTAATCCAGACGATCCCTCTTATGGTCTTATGCAGATAGTTCCATCATGGCATCCAGAATGTGATGTCAACAAAATAACAAGCTTTGATGTAAACGAAAACATAAGGTGTGGAGTAGCGTTTTTGTCAAGAGAAATACAAAGATGCGGTAGTATTAAAGGTGCGCTTAAAGCCTACAATTCAGGCCAATGCAAAGGAATAACAACAGGATACTATGCAGAAAATATATTGGGTGAAATACCATACGACAAACCCAACTATCTCGACTGGAAAAGCTGTTTAAGCGGACAAACAACAATAGCAGGAACAGCACCAGCATCTACTGCAGACAGCCAGTACATAGGGCAAGCATGCACGTCGCCAAATGATTTGGCAGGTACATGCCAATATGCAACCACAGAAAGGTGTACATTTTATGATGGTCGTTGTCCTGGTTCCAGCGCCGTCAAATGCTGTGTTTCTGATGACAACTTCATAGGTGATCGGTGTACAACATCCAATGGAATTGGTACATGTCAGTATGTCGGCACGTCAGGATACACATTTCCTTACTCAGGTCTTTGTCCAGGCACGTCAGCTGTGAAATGTGGCTTTTCCACAAGCTCTGTTACAGGAATGGTAGTAACAGGGATGGACACTATTGATGCAACAGATTTATCTTCCTTGGATGCCAGTTTAGCTCAACAAAGTTCTATTCTCCAAGAAGGCCAGTACACAGTCTCGGAAAAGATAAACATACAGAACAATGA
>DATDUC010000025.1:0-17596 GCA_035290545.1 archaeon
GAAGCGTCGCTCATCCAGCATGTAAGAGCTGCTCTGGAAAGAGGTGGCAGGGTTTTGATACCATCATTCGCAGTAGGCAGAAGCCAGGATGTCATAACAATACTAACAGAGACCGACATAAACGTGCCGATTTATCTGGATGGTATGATATGGGATACGACAGCCATACACACAGCTTACCCCGAGTACATGTCCAAATACATACAGACACTCATACTGCATAAAGGCAAAAATCCTTTCACAGACAGCAGACTACATGGAATAGGCTCGCAGAAGGAAAGAGAAGCAGCACTGAACAGCACAGAACCGGCAATAATAGTATCCACGTCCGGCATGCTCATGGGCGGCCCTGCCATAGAATACCTCCAGGCTATGGCTGGAAATGAAAAGAACATGATATTGTTCGTTGGCTACCAGGCAGAAGGCTCGCCAGGCCGACGTATACAAAAGGGCTGGAAAGAAGTGCAGCTTGACAACGGAAAAACACTGGAGCTTAAGCTTGATGTACAGACAGTTTCAGGCCTTGGAGGCCACAGTGATCAGCCGCAATTATTAGCTTATTTGCAGCATTTCAAGAACAAGCCGAGAAAAATCATAGTCAACCACGGCGACGGCACAGGCGCAGTGGAATTCGCGAGAACCATCCATAAACTGTTCAGGGTGGAATCAGTTGCCCCACGCAACTTAGAGACGATAAGGTTAAGGTAAAAATTATACAACAAATACCATTTTCGTTCCAATTACTTAATTTTTAAACCTTCGCATCAAACTAATAGGATAATATACGCTAAGGAATATAGTGTTCCAAGAAAACAATTTGTATAATACTTTCTTGGACATTATATGTAAACCCAGTAAATATGTTCAGAATCTTTACTGGGTTAACTATAAGTGATAAGATATGCCTGCACGATACGGAAAAAAACTACGCGTGAAGCTGAGGGAAGTACAGAAGAAGTCGACGAAGAAGTACAAGTGCCCTTCCTGCTCCAGAACAGCAATAAAGCGTGAATCCAACGGCGTCTGGGAGTGCAGCAAATGCGGCACCAAATACGCGTCTGGTGCGTTTGAATTCAAAGGGTGATTAAAATGTACGTTTGTTTAAAATGCAGGAAAGATTTCGAGTTGGAAGACCGTGTAAGATGTCCGCTCTGCGGCTTCAGAATAATTGCAAAGTCCCGACAACCTTTCAGAAAAAGAGTAGTGGCGAGGTAATTTTATGAGTGAGCTTGAAAATCTTATAGGTCATTTGCAGATGCAGAATCAGCAGCTACAGTCGCTGATGATGCAGAAGCAGACTCTTATGATGCAGAGTAAGGAGATAGAAAAGGCTCTGGAACATGTGGAGCTTGCGACGGATGATATTTACCGCTCGGTTGGGCCTATTCTTATCAAGACATCAGCCAGCGACGTAAAGAGCCAGCTGGGCGAGGAAAAAGAGGAAATCGAACTTAAGATAAAGACCCTGGAAAGCCAGGAAAAGCGTCTGAAGGACAAGCTTAAGGAAAACCAGGAAAAGATACAAAACATGATGCCTGCAGGACAGGGCGGGTAAATAATTTTGGTGTATCACATCTTCTTTGTACATTCATGATTTTTCTGCGAAGAAGATGGGATCCAGATCATATTTTTAGAATGTGATCTTAGATAGTCTTATGGAGTACAAGGTGAAGATGATGGATATGGAAATAATAAGCAAACTTCTTGACGAAATCAATGATGACCGGACAGTTCCAAGAAACATAAGAAACATGGTCCAGGAAGCCAAGGACAACCTGAACGGCAAGCAGGAGCTAGCTGTTCGCATCAACGCAGCCATCTCTCTTTTAGATGAAGTTTCCAACGACACTAACATACCCACGTACACACGCACGCAGATATGGAACATTGTCTCCATGCTGGAAGTCATGAACGAGAACGCGAAAGTGTAACCCTTTTTCTTGGGAAGAAAAAGCCCTACTGGAAAAAGAACATATTATATTCTTGTAGTATAATTACGCATGTAATGCATGTGTGATTTATATTTCTTGCGGTATTTTTTCAAGCGAGTATACAAAATCTTAAATATAATGAAGTTCCTATTGAATTAGAAAACTACACAAAAGAGGTGGAATACATGGCAATGAAAGATATAATGGGAAAATTCAAAGCAGGCGACGAATATGTTGAAATAGACATGGTAGAGGAAAAGAGCGACAAGAGGCTGCTCGTAGAGGTTGAGCGACTTGACAATTATGCTGACTCGGACCGGCTTCAAAGAAAAGTACGTGAAGGTAGCATACTTCTTGTTAAGATAAAGGACCTCAAGACCAAGGACATGGAAGAGCTGAAAAGGGCTGTTGAGAAGCTAAGAAAGACATGTTCAGCCATAAACGGCGACATCGCAGGCATGGGCGACGACTGGCTCATCCTGACACCGGCTTCGGCTAAGGTCCATAGAGAAGAATAAAGCAACTAGACTTTTATCTATTTTTTCTCGGAAAGAATTTTTTGTTTTATATACTCTGAGAAATAGTCCTTGTATTTGCTACGTAGCTCTATCATGCATTTCAGAAGTCCTTACTTCCAGTTTAGGGTTTAACCAGACGTTTCCTGTTATCATAGACTCACTAATTATACAGATTATTTAAATTAGAAAAGGTATCCCCAAGTCTGAAGCTTATCACTGTCAGAATTCCATCTAAGTCCTATATCGGTACGCCAAAACATGTTGGGAAGCATAACGTTTGAAACACGCTCATAGGTTTTTTCTCTGGCAGCCTGGACGGTTATGCTAGAGCCTGTTATAACCAGGGCATAGCCGGAAACCCCAGCCATCTTCCAATCGTCGTCGATTATTTTCACATCACCAATGTGCACGCCACTACGATCATCTTTTTTGAAAAGAATCACAGCATCCTCTGAGTATCTTTTGAATGCATTGTTATCATTAAAGGGAAACGGCGGAACGGCTATAACGACGCCAATCTGGAACCCTTTCTTTGTCTTGAAAGTAAAATCTTCTCCTGAAGCCAGATTATAAAGAAATTCTCCCATCGGTGTTAGTATGCCTTCCATCTGTATGCTAATGGTAGGATATCCAAACCTCACAGTGAACTCCAACGGCCATATACCTTTTGAGTTCACAATACAATTTATGTCTATGTAGCCGACGTAGCCCGAGGCAATAAGCTTTTCCTTCATCTTTTCCATTGTCATGTGAAACATATTATTTTTTTGTGACCAGTACATCATGGTACCCATCTCGCCCGTGCTCGGCCCGATTTCTCCGGGAAACATCCTTTTGTGCTCAAAATTAACGTTTATCGGCATTATGAAATCCTTTCCATTGAAAAAAACACCAACAGCTACTTCTACCCCAGGAGCGTGCTTCTGCAGTTGGAAGACCTTTATTTTTTTAGACCATGCTTTCTTGTAGTGATCAAGAACCAGAATCAAATCTTTCCCGTCTTCCTCATGCCCTATAAACATCAGCTCCTTATCGCTCTGTGCCTTTCCGCTAGGCTTGAGCACATAACGATCTGGTTTGTTTTTCACAAATTCTATGGCTTCGTCAAAATCCGTGAAGGTCCAATGGGGAAGAACAGGAACACCAACGGAATTAAGTTCTGACTGTCCAAAATCCCGGTCTTCTTCCAACTTGTCAGTATAGGAGGATCCGCCGACAACGTGCTTTCCATTTTTTCTTAGCCGGTCGGCTATATTGCCGAAGCCCGTATCATCAAAAACTATTACGTCAGCCCAATCGATATGCTCTTCCCAACTATCGATTTTATCCACAAAACCGTCGCAAACGTCCTTCTGATCGGCTTCCTTGATATAATATTTTACTTCATGGCCTTCTTTTTTGATCTGCCAGCAAACATCGCCTATCAGGGCTTCGTTAGAAACAAACAGAAATTTTTTCTTTTTGTCGTTATTGTTTTTTCCGTTTCCATTAGTTTTAATCATACCAATATCTAATGTCGCTCTGTCTATATAAAATTAATGTAAAAAATTTTGATGAATTTTCTTATTTTTTAAATTTGTAGTTATATCTAATTACACATGAAATGCATTTTTATCAGGAGAACAAACGGCAAAGGCTTCGGTGTTTTTGCTTTCAAAGACTTTAGGAAGGGCGAAGTAATCCTCAAGATGGACAGAAGTGACAAAATAACGAAGAAAAATGAATCAAAGATGTCAAAGGACGACTGGAATCACGTGAACACGTGCGGCTATAATAAATATTTTCGTCTTAAACCGCCAGAGAGATTTATAAATCACTCATGCGATCCAAATTCCTATGACAAAAACGGTATATTATATGCAATCAGGAAAATCAAAAAAAATAAGGAAATTACCTATGACTATTCTATAAACAGTTTTGAAAACTGGAAAATGGTATGCAAATGTAGGAGCAAAAAATGCAGAAAAATAGTAAAAGGTGGATTCAGCAATCTTCCTGTTAAATTGCAAAGAAAATACAGACCATACCTAGAGGATTGGTTCATAGAGAATGAAAAATTCATATTAACAAGGAGATAACATGAAAGTTATAAAACCGGTAAATAACGATACTGTAAAAAGAATATTTCAGCTCCAAGGCTGTGAAGCTGAACATAATTTCTATCATTATATGAATACGGGCGTGACTTATGACTCATGTTTTTTCCCTGTCTTTGAAGGTAAATATGGCGTAATGGCCTTTGAAAACAAGGGTGTTATGTGGTGCTATACCGATCCTCTTGCCCCTAAGGAGAAATCGTTGGAAATTTTTATGGAGTTCCTGAAATGGGCATTTGAACACGGTGCCAAAAAAGTAAGAGCCGAGATAAGAGAGGAACTATGGGAAGCTGTAGTGAAAAACGTAAAAACAGAGGGTAGCTACAGAACCATAAAGTCGTCATATGTATTTTTCTGGCCTGTTTATGACCTCAAAGCATGGGACCCGAATCTTTCCGGCACAGTTTTCAAAAAGCTTCGCAATATAAGAAACCGTTTCCAACAAGACCATAAAATTAACATTCTAGGGCGTGAGGAAACATCAAAGAGTGATATTCTTAAGTTATTCAAAAAATGGGAAGGAAGAAGGAAAGGTGATGACAAAACACACATGGAACGCTATAAAGTTGTTGTCAAAAATGATTTTGTAGGTTACGATTCTGTAAGGCTTATAGAAATAGACGGATGTGTTTGTGCGATAAATGGTGGTTGGAAGATACCGAACAGCAACAATTTCTATTCGCAGCTTGGCATACATGATTATTCTCTAGACAATCTGGGAGATTTCTGCTACATAGAAGACCTTACATTCCTGAAGAAATCCGGCTATAAATTCGCTGATTTCGGCGGCAGCACGCCTGCCATGATGGTCTTCAAGAAGAAATTCTTTCCAGCGTACGTGTACAAAACAATAGAGTTTAGCATAGTCAAAAAATCTATTGGATAAACTTCTTCGTAGCATCAGCGAAATATTTCTTTCTAATATAAAAAGAAAGAGCTTTGTTCTTCTTTACGAGCTTCCAGAAGTCATGGTGTTCGATGACCTTTAATCCACTAACCTGGGTTGCAACATACTTTGGGACGCCGTTCTCAACCAACACGGGCGGCTTGTTTTTCAGGAAAGCATTCAACAAGTGAACAGCGGTCTTGTATTTGCGCTGGACTTCAGTAACCCAGCAGTTGTCATGAATGTAAACAAAATTCTTGGCGTATTTTGACAAAAATTCTTCAGTGTGTTTTTCTGTAAATATAGGCGGACCTACCATGCTCTTGACAGCAGGCAAAGACCAAACTTCCAGTTCGAAAACAAGTATCGGGTCGCCTTCGGCAAACTCAAAACTGCGCAATACATGAAACTCATGATGCTCGAGCAAATGGGTCAACCTGTTAAGCGCGCGGCGCAGTTGTGGATATAATACGTCATCTATCACGTCCGGGCGTTTCATGGATAAGGCAAGGAACTTTGTCTCGCGTTTTTGCAAAATTATGATCTCCCTGCTACTTAGCGGTTTTTTAGCATCCGGAAAAAAGAATTTGATTGATGGCTTGGCCTTGTAACTTTTCACGGCTGCAACGAACTTTGTGAAGTTCTCGCCGCTGACTACAGCAGCAACATTCCTCTCCGGATCTGTTGGATCTACAATTACAAGCGGCTGGTCCTTGAAGCGGTTGGAAGGTATGCCGAGATGCTTTTCTATGTTTATGGTAAATGGCGGTTTCCATTCGCTTGCTGCACTAATGACATTATCAAAGGAGCCGTAGTTCAGGATTAGCAGTTCGCAAATGTATCCAGAGAAACCCTGGTGCTTAGCATCGGACCCATAAACACCAATGCCCTTGCAGAACTGCTTTAACAGGCGGATATGATCCATCATTGCAGGTTTGATGTAGCTCAGAACGTACTGAAGGTGCAGCGGGCTTCTATCCACAGATGACTTTATCTTCTCACCGTACTTTATGCGATAGCAGGGCACGACGTCGACATCAAAACCTTTTATTATGGCGTGTGTGTAAGGGTGCTCGGCATACTTTACATGTGAACGTCCGCCAAGCTCCTCAACGATTCTTTTGCCATATTCAAGACCAAGGCGTTCAAGCTCCTCGCGTTCTACGGTCGAGTCAAACATGATAAAGAGATCTATGTCATGGTCTCCAGCAAGCCACGTAAACTTGCCCAGGGATCCAACAATAACTACGTCAAGGCCGGAAACTGTTTTTGCGACGCTCAGCAACTGATCGACGAATTTTTTAACGCGTTCCTCTTCCAGGTGCGTCGGCTTCACTCGCTTAAGAACTTCAACTGGAATATCCATATACATATCATTAGTCAAGCATCTTATTAAATTTCTTATATCAAAGTTCTATACGTATAGTGGTTTCTATGATGTCATTATCAGAGGAATGGTCGATTCTATCAGAGTCGATGTATGGACATGAATTTATCGATGAGTTGGCGAAACTATTTGAGGCAGAAGGTTCTAAATTTGTACTGGAATGTGGATGTGGAAACGGTTTTGTGTTACATGGATTGGCTGAAAGAGGTTTTAATTGTACTGGAATAGATGCTAGTTCAGAAATGATTTCACTTGCTGTTAAACACCACAACCATCAAAATATAACTTATAGAATTCTGAACTGGTTTGAATTATCAAAATTGGCTGGAGTTTTTGATGTTGTAATATGCAGGGGGAATAGCCTAACTTATGTAAATAGTTGGAGTATAGAAAGGCAAGAATTTAATTCAAATGCTGCTTTAACAGGAATTGAAAAAAGTCTTCAGGTATTTTTTGATAAACTTAAAACATCTGGAATGTTATATATTGACACAATAACTGAAGATGAAATCAGAAGAATGGGAGGACATGTTAAAATCGATGTAGACGATGTTCATCTTGAAGGATCTATAGAACATGATTGGGCGAACAAGGCACGTTACGTATCTGGGGGTGGGTTGGTTAGAGGTCAGGATTTTTATGGAGCATCCGTATCATACTTATTAACGCCTAATGAACTCGAAGCTATGATACAAATTCATAAGCCTTCGCGGATTTGGCATCCTGAAATAAAACATGAAAAAAATTATCACGTAATCTGTGCAAGAAAATGACTTGTAATTGCCTATTAAAAATCTTGATGTAATTTTTATGTTATGCCTAGTTTCGTTACACATCCCTGGATAAATCCCGGCACCATAGAGCTGCGCTCTTATCAGGAAAACATCGTAAAAATGGCGCTTACGGGCAATACGCTATGTGTTATACCAACAGGACTGGGCAAGACGTCAATAGCAGCAGTGGTGACTGCGGAACGTCTCAATAAAAACATGAAGGGCAAAATACTTTTCCTTGCACCTACCAAACCTCTGGTTAACCAACACTATCGCAGCTTCGAGAAAATGCTCAAACTTGGTCTAGAGATGCAGGTGGTGACAGGAGAGAGCAAGGCAGAAGAACGCTTCAAACTCTACAAAAATGTTGACATAATATTTGCCACGCCACAGACAATAGGCAATGACATAAAATCAGGCTTGCTGAACCTAGCGGACTTTTCGCTGGTGGTATTTGACGAGGCGCACCGATGCATTGGCCAATATGCCTACGTGTACATAGCAAAGCACTACATACAGAACGCCAAGGACCCTCTTATTCTTGCATTGACTGCTTCGCCAGGCGGCCAGAAATATAAAATAAATCAGGTGCGCGACCAGCTGTTCATAAAAAATATTGAGATAAGAACACGGGAGGATCCGGACGTAAAACCGTATGTGCAGAGTGTTAATAATGATTGGATTACGGTCGAGCTACCCATACCACTGAAGTCTGTTCAAACTTATCTCAGCATCATAAAAAACAGCCGCATAAAAAAGCTCATGAGCTGGGGCGTCATAAATTCTACGATGGTTAATAAAACCCAGCTTCTAAGGCTGCAGGAGACGCTTGCCAAAAAGAAAACAGGCAGCGCCTATGGAGCCATGTCGCTTATAGCAGAGATAATAAAAACTGATCATGCTTTGCTTCTCGTAGAAACGCAATGTCTTAGCTCGCTGCAGAAATATTTTGAAAAAGTTTCTGCCGAGACAACAAAAGCATCTACGCGGCTTCTGGCTGACGAAAATTTCAAAAATGCCATTCGCCTTACCAACGAGCTAGTCGAAGAGGGCAAAGAACATCCGAAGCTGGAAAAACTTAAGGAAATCGTAACTGACGAACTCAAAAATAAGGATGCAAGAATAATAGTATTTGCCCAGTACAGAGATACCATAGCCAAGATAAGTGAAGTCCTCTCAGAAATAAAAGGAGCTGCGCCTGTTGAGTTTATCGGCCAAGCAAAAAAGAAAGGCAAAGGGCTTTCTCAGAAAGAGCAGATGCAAATACTAAACGAGTTCCAGATGGGCTTCTACAATGTGCTGTGCGCAAGCCAGGTTGCTGAGGAAGGGTTGGATGTAGTGGAAACAAATGTAGTAATATTCTATGAGCCGACGCCATCAGCCATAAGAAAAATCCAGCGTTCCGGGAGAACAGCACGCACACAGACTGGCAAGGTAGTTATACTTATAACAAAGGACACGCGGGACGAAGCATTCCACTGGTCTGCTCATAACAAGGAGAAGCAGATGAAGAAGACGCTTTATGACATGCAAAGGGGCAGGGGAGAAATAAAACAGAAGTCGATGGGTGAGTTCAAATGACGAGAAAAAATATCTTGATTAAGGACGCCCTTGGCAACAAAGTTTCTGGCATACTTTCCATTCCGAAAGGTTCTTCTTTTGTAGTTGTGATGTCCCACGGATTTACTTCTAACAGAAACAGCAAGTTATACTCTGAATTGGAGAAAGAACTTAATTCATTGGGAATAGGTACAGTGAGATATGAATATTATGGACATGGGCCTGCTTATGGTCATAGCAATCGTGGAGTTTCAAGCGACGTAACAATAACGAAAGCTGTTGAAAGCCTGCGTGCCATGATAAAATATCTAAGGAAAAATGGTTATGACAGAATCGGGCTTCTAGGTTCGAGTTTTGGTGGTCTGGTTTCTCTTGTGGTTGCATCACAAGATAAAAAAATAAAATTTCTTGCTCTAAGATCTCCAGTAACCAATCCGATAAAATTCTGGAACGAACGCGTATCCTGTCCAGAAAATAAAATACTTGAACAGTGGAAAAAATATGACCTATTTCATTATAATCGGGAAGGTGAAGATTATACTTTGAAATGGGACTTCTGGAAAGATATGCAAAATTATGACTGTATTAAGCTTGCAAAAGGAATTTCATGTCCCACGTTTGTAATTCATGGAAACAAAGATAAAATAGTTCCAATAAAATATAGCAAGACCTTCACAAAACTAGCCAGAGCAAACCTAGCAATAGTTAACGGTGCAAATCATCATTATTCAAAACGCGAGAATTATATAGAAATGAAGACCGCAATAAAAGGCTTCATACTTAATCAAGCATGTGATAAAATGTTAAAAGCAATAATATTCGACTGGAACGGCGTCATAGTCGACTCGCTAGCGCTGGACCATTTCATATTCCTGCAGGAATGCAAAAGAGACGGCATCAAAGCGCCTAAATCACTGAAATTTTACAGAAGCCTCTTCAACAGGAATATTTATGAGAACATGAAAAAACTGGGTTTTGTTTTTGATGACATGGATGAAAAATACAAACAACTTTACCAAAAACATATCAGTATGTCAAAAATCTTTCCTGGGATGAAAACTGTTCTAAAACATCTCAGAAAAAAATATAAGTTGGCTCTCATAACTTCAAACTACCAATGCAATGTTGACTCGTTCATCAAAAAATACAAGCTTGAAGGCGTCTTTGACTTTATAATGACAGCTGAGACAAGTCACAGCAAAGAGTCTAACATAAAAAATTTCCTACGAAAATTCTCTCTAAAGAAGGAGGAAGTCATAACCATAGGCGACACGGTCATGGACATAAAGGCCTCCAGAAAAAATGGTTTGAAAATAATTTCAACTACATGGGGATACCAGAGTAAGCGAACGCTCGTGGTGAATAAGCCAGATTATCTCGCAGATAAACCAGAAGGTATAATAAAAATAATTGGAGGTCTGTAAATGATAAAAATATACATATCCCATGCGTCTGGGTTTGAAAAAGAACTATATGACGTATTTAGAGACGTCAAAGGTTTTGATTTTATTCTTCCGCACGAAAGCAGAATTAGAAATTCTAAACCTGCAATAAAAAGTTGTGATGCGATGATAGCTGATGTATCAAAGCCAAGTCATGGTGTTGGTATAGAAATAGGTTGGGCAGAAAACTTTGGCATACCTATAATTCTAATTGCCAAAAGAGGATCAAAAATATCTTCGTCTTTGATGTTGATATCAAAGCCAATAACTTACAACAAAGTCACAGACATACTTCCTAAACTAAAGAGAAAAATAGAAGAAGTGATAAAGTGACAGACAAGCAAGTAATAATCTATGCGGACAATAGGGAAAATAACAAAGTCACTGACATACTCAAACATCGCTGCGATTTGCGCCAGAAACAGCTGGCTGTCGCTGACTATCTCTTAAGCAAACGAGTTGCAGTGGAACGTAAAACTTGTGAGGATTTTCTTTCAAGTATGGTCGATGGCAGATTATTCAAACAGCTCGGTGAACTGAAGGAAAACTTTCGGACACCTGTCTTGATAATAGAAGGCAACGGACTTTTTGACAGCGACAAAAAAATACACCCCAATGCCATACGCGGCGCAATTGCTTCTGTAGCGACAGACTACTGTCTGCCAATAATATGGGCCAAGACACCTTTGGAAACAGCAGAAATGCTTATCTCCATAGCAACCCGTGAGCAGATAACAAGAAACAAATCCGTTGCTCTGCGAGGTAAGAAAAAAGCAAAATCGATGAACCATCGTCAGGAGTTTCTTATCGCGGGGTTGCCCCAGATAAGCACCCAGACAGCACGTAAATTATTGAAACATTTCAGCAGCCCGGAAAAGATTTTTGCAGCCACTAAGGAAGAACTAATGGAAGTTGAAGGAGTCGGGCCGAAGAATGCGAAGAGGATACGGCTTGTTCTTGCCAAAAAATATGAAAAATCTGTATTGGATTAAGTAAAATCGAAATTCTTAGATTTAAAAGTCTTGCAAAGCTACTTTCTAGCATGAAAGCAAAAGACATCAGGAACCTTACCATAACGCTGGTAGTTCTCATAGTCGGAATCAAGCTAATAGTCATGATAAGTAACCGCTACATTAATCAAGCGGGTGTTGCAGGATTTTCAGATCTGATTAAGGGTTTTACGGGTATGGGAGACCTTCTGATCTACGGTCTTGCTATTATAGTAATCCTCTTGATTCCGTATTACATTTCGAAGAGATCGGGTGAAAAAAATGCTTTACCTAATAGGCCTAGGCCTGTGGGACGAGAATGACCTCTCTCTCAGGGCATTGGCTGCAATGAAAAACTGTCAGGAGGTTTACTGCGAGTTCTATACAAACAAATGGCTCGGCGATATGGACAAGCTGGAGGAAATAATAGGCAAGAAAGTAAAACTGTTAAAACGTGTAGACGTTGAAAGCGAACTGCTCTCGGATGAAGCGAAGACAAAGGATATTGCCCTGTTGATACCAGGAGATCCGCTTGTCGCAACAACTCATATACAGCTCATGATAGACGCGCAAAGCAAGAATGTCGAGACAAAGGTAATACACTCATCAAGCATCTACACGGCTGTAGCTGAAACAGGGCTACAACTTTACAAGTTCGGCCGGACAACTACGCTGGCATTCATAGAGAAATCATTCAAGCCCAGCAGCCCATACGAGGTCATAATTGAGAACAGAAAAGCCGGCCTGCATACTCTCGTGCTCCTGGACATAAAGGAAGGCAACAGATACATGACAATTTCCGACGGCATAGATGTCCTGGTGCAGCTTGGCATGCAAGACATGAAAATAGTTGCTTGCTGCCAGTTAGGTGGTTTGGAGCAAAAAATAAAATACGGCTCCATGAAAAACCTTGCAAAAGATATTGATCTAGAAGGAACACCGGCAGTTATAATTATTCCAGGGCACTTGCACTTCAAGGAAGAGGAAGCGGTGAGAATTTATGAACACTGAACAACAACTGAAAGAAGAAACGGAAAAGTGGCTTACTAAAATAAAAACAGAGCGTAAAAAAATCAGATTAAATGACAAATCGAAAGAAAATATGCTAAAAAATATTGATGCATATATCTCCGACAGTGAACATTTTCTTAAGAAAGGTGACTTGATAAGATCTTTCGAAGCGGTAATATGGAGTTGGTCGATAATGGAAATCGGCTTGGAGCTCGGTATTTTTAAAAATAACTTTTAATATATTATCCCTATGAATATACTCAGTGATTTTTATGTCAAAACTCGGAACAACAAAGGGCGTCTTCAAGATGATGCTGTCAGGAATGGCAGAGGACTGGCAGCAGATGGATAAAAAGTTCTACAGACTTGTATTCGGCATTGCCAGTTTCGTAGCCATGGCACTGTTCTGGTTCTACTTTTTGAGAAATATGAGTCCGTTCGGCTTCTAAAAGCTCCTTTCTTTTAAAAATAAAGTGGCTTGCAGTCAAAGAAACTTATTATTTATTATAATTTTAGGCTCGCTATAATTTCTTTATCTTGCCTGGACGCGGCTCGAAGCACGAACCTTCTGAAAGCAATTCATTCACAGCCGAATCTATAACGTCTTCAGGTAGGCCAGACTGCTTTATCAGCTCGGAATAATCACAACCATTTCCCTCGTCGCACTTTTCTATTAACTTAAGAATTTCGTCCTTTTTGTCAGAAACAGGCGCCTCTTCCTGGGACTGCACTATGGCTTCGACTTCGTCGGGCTGGATGCCGAAGCGCTCCTTCATTATTCTTTCCAGCTCACCTATATCGGCGGTCTGCTTTTGGTGCTCTAGGACTGTTTTTCGTTTATTTTCAAATTCTGTCTGCTGCAACCGCAGCTCCAGTTCACGTAACATGCCAAAATTATGATCCTCTACAACAGTAATTATTTCTGGTGCTAGGTATATTTCGCCCTGATACTCTTTAACGCGGGCAATTAAATCTATCTCGCTTCCTACACCGACGCTGTCGAACATGGACACGGCATTGAATGCTTTCACGCGTATGGTGTCGCTGCCGTCGTCAATTGATATGGATGCAAATTTACCGTTTTCAGAAATAAATTTATCCACTGCCGTGCCAAGAATGCGTACACGTGCCAAGCGCACACCTTGGCTTGTAATGACATAATTAGGATTGAGACCCTCCTGGTTAACGAAGCGTCCACTTACAATATGTTTTATTTTTGTCTTTACGCTGTGAATTCTTTTCTTTTCCATTTCAAATCCCTTTCTTGTAAGAAAGGTTTTTGAGAACCCCAAAGAACCGGTGTTCCTAAAAACCTTGTCTTCAAATATTACTTACTTTTCTTTCCGCAAATACTTCTGTCCTGGTCGGTTATTGCTTCTATCAAATTTATTTAAATTCGTGTCACCTAGATTTTCCTGATGAAGCCCGGGCGTGGGTATATTATCATGCCTTCTTTCTCCAGGCGACTTATGACTTCGTCAACATCCGCAACCCCTTGGTTTTCGGCTTCAGCTTTAAGGTCATCTATGGCTACTTCCTTGGATTCCTTTTGCAGATCATCAAGTATCTTCAGAACGCGCAGCAGCTTAGTTCGCTTGCTGGCTGTAACGCCACCTTCCAGCATGTCAACATCAAACGTTTGTGTTTCTATATCATAGCCAAGCTGTTTCAGAGAAGCCATCATCAGTCTTATGGCACGCTCGGCATCCTCTTTTCTTATGGTATTATCAAGACGGACTTTGGCCGATGCTTCAGCAAGACGTATCAAAGCTTCGTACTGTCTCAGGGTAATGCTAATAGACTGTTTCTCTGTACTGCCGTAACGGTTTCTCATATCTACGTAAAAATTCTTTAGCATTCCACTTGCTTCTTCGGACAGCTCCATGCTGTTTATCTGACGTGCGTAGGCAATGTATTTGCGCAGCAAATTCATTGATATGGGAGGCTCAATCATATCAGGCCTAGTACGGGAAATTATTATGTGAGATGCAAGCTGCTCATCAACTGTTCTGTCTGGTATATCACGCAGGGCAAATTTCAAATCAAATCTTGAAAGAAGGGTTTCTGGTATCTGTATCTGCTCGCCTATGGATGTGTAGGGATCGAAGCGGCCAAACTTTGGATTGGCGCCAGCCAGTACAGCGGTCTGGGCTGGTAAGGTGGCAACGATGGATGCCTTTGCGATGCTTACTGTCTCAACGGACGTGGCTTCGTGCATAGCTATCTGGTCGTCGCGGTTCATCTTGTCAAACTCGTCTATAGCAATAAGTCCCTTGTTACACAGGATAAGCGCTCCGGCTTCAAGAACCCAGCCTCCTATAGCTTCATTTTTCACGACAGTAGCCGTAAGACCTGCACCGCTAGCTCCTGTGCCGGAGACATAGCGGCCGCGCGGGACCGCTGCTGAAACTAGCTTCAGCAGTTGGGTTTTTCCGACACCAGGATCACCAGTTATCAATATATGTATGTTGCCACGAACGCGGGATCCGTCCGGCAACACATGCACAAGACCGCCAAATAATTGAAGAATAACCGAATCCTTTATGTCGTCTAGCGCAAATATGCCGGGTGCGATGGATGCACGAAGCATGTCATAAACATTAGGGTTTGTGGAGAGATCTCTTATCTGTTTTTCATTCTCAGGTGTTATCTCCAGTTCCTCGAATTCGACCTGGCTTGTTTCGACATGATTTGTCTCAATAAAGGTGTCCATGTTCGTGCTCAGTTTGCCTTTGATGTGTTTTGGTATTTCCTTTACTATTCCGACTATTTTGAGGTTGCTGCCTGGGTCGGTCTTTTTTTGCATCTTTGGTGTTGTCAAATCCTCTTTGAGCAGCACAGTTATCTCACCTGGCTGCTCGCCTGTAGTTATTTCAAAAGGTTCTATAGCCTTGAGCCATCTTATGTCAAACATTTTCTTATCGACCAAATTAAAATCGCCACGGCGGCCACACTCACATACAGCAGGCTTCTGGACTATTTTGCCAGTTTGCAGAACGTTTATTTTGGTCTTGCAGTCAGGGCACTCGAAAATCGCCTCGTATATCTGGGGTTTTACTTCAGAAGCAGCTTTTATCGTAGTGTCTATGGACCACAATCTTCCTAGATGAACGGCACGCAAATTCCTTATGCGGATATTGCGGCTTTCAGGCAGGTTCCTTATGCGTATGTTTATTTTTTCGTCAGTGCTGGCAGTGCTAGCAGCTGCGACATTAAATACGCTCAACACGCGTTCTGGATTTTCAAGGAGCTCGTCGGCTAGAATAGCATCATAGCGGTCAAGGTTAGAAAAATCCACGGTCAAGGATCTTTCTTCCTTGAGAGATTTTACAAGTTCAGGATAATAATATTCCCTTAAGAATTTCTCTAGTTTTTCCTGGAGGTCCATGTCGTTAAGTAAAACCTAAAGGTATTTTAGGCTGTTGGCGTTCGTTTCTTCTGTTTCGTGTGGAACAACCAATTACTAGTGACAGTGTCAAAGCCAAATTCAAAACTTAAGAACTTAAAAGGTGTAGTATTTGGGGATAAACATCACTCAAATAATTGAAGAAGGGCTTGTATTTGACGACGTCTTACTCGTTCCGAAAAAATCTTCAGCGGCTTCGAGAAAATATATAGATACAAGCACAAGAATCGCGAAAAAAATTTCTCTTAAAATACCAATTATCAGCGCTAATATGGACACGGTAACTGAGAGTAAAATGGCCATAGCACTGGCCCGCGAGGGCGGAATGGGCATAATACACCGATTTCTTACAATAGAAGAACAGGTAAATGAAATCCTTAAGGTAAAGCGCTCCGAGAGCATAATAATAGAAAATCCTTATACAATTTCTCCTGACAGGAAAGTAAACGAAGCCTGCGAAATCATGGCTACGAATGGTGTGTCCGGGCTTGTCGTTGTTGAAAACAACAAACTCTCCGGAATAATTACCAGAAGGGATGTTGTTTTCAATTCAAACAAGGATATGCTGGTCAGGGACGTAATGACAAAAAGAGATGATGTGATAACAGCAAGCCATGACATAAGCATGGAGAATGCAAAGAATATTCTATATGAAAACCGTATAGAAAAACTACCTCTTATTGATGAACAAGATCATGTTGTCGGGCTCATAACAGGAAAGGATATGATAAAAAATTCTGAATTCAATTCTACAAAAGACAAAAAAGGCCGTCTAGTTGTTGGAGCAGCCATAGGTGTAAAGCCTGGATACGTAGAGCGGACAGAAGCCCTGTTAAGGGCTGGTGCTGATATCATAGTTGTTGACATTGCCCACGGCCATTCAGATCTTGAAATCAATGTCATAAAAAATCTCAGATCTGTATACGGGGATAATATAGAAATCATAGGCGGTAATGTAGCTACGCCAGAAGGCGCGGAAGATCTTATAAAAGCCGGCGCCGATGCGATAAAGGTTGGAGTCGGACCAGGCGGAACATGCACAACGCGTTTAGTTACAGGCGCCGGAGTTCCGCAGCTAACAGCAATAATTAACTGCTCAAAAATTACAAGAGAATATCAAATACCTCTAATAGCCGATGGCGGAATAAAAAAATCAGGTGACATAACAAAGGCGCTTGCAGCTGGTGCAAATGCTGTAATGATAGGGACAGAATTTGCCGGCACGGAAGAAGCTCCAGGAATGACACTTATAAGAAACGGGGTAAAATACAAAATGCTTCGCGGAATGGCTTCCTTGACTGCCAATGTCAACAGACAGCAAAAGGAAAACACTGATATGAACGATTTCACACCAGAGGGTGCTGAAACAATGATGATATACAAAGGCAGTGTGGTTGATGTAATAAAACAATTTACCGGTGGGCTGAGGTCTGGAATGAGCTACTGTGGCTCATCCAATATTCAGGAACTTCAGAAGGATCCTATCTTCATCAAAATAACAGAATCAGCCCGGATAGAAAGCAGACCACATGGTGTTGACAAGTCTTAATTATAGTGAATCAAATGTTACGAACAATTTCGAATCGAATGAAAGGTC
>DATDUC010000026.1:0-3696 GCA_035290545.1 archaeon
CTTTGCCAGATATGCGTGTTCTTTTGTTTGCTCCTGAATACCGTCTTTAGCTGAACAAACGAGTATTGCACCGTCTGCCTGGCTTGTACCCGTAATCATGTTCTTTACGAAGTCCCTGTGGCCTGGTGCATCTATGATTGTAAAGTAGTATTTTGGTGTATCAAAGCGCTGATGCATGATATCTATCGTAACGCCTCTCTCGCGCTCTTCTTTTAGCCTGTCCATGACGAAGGCAAATTCAAAGGTTTCCTTTTTCAGTTCCTTTGCCAGATCCTTTAGTTTGCGCATCTGTTCATCACGTACAGATCCCGTATCATAGAGCAGTCGTCCTACAAGTGTTGATTTTCCGTGGTCTACGTGACCAATCGTTACAAGATTCATATGTGGTTTTTTATCAGCCATTTCAATACCCCCAATTATTATGTCCGAATTACATTCGTACAAATATTATAAGTTCTATACTTTCTAAACCTATAAACAAATCTTTTTAAAGGTTTGGAAAATGCACAACATTACACAGGATACATAAGTCTTGTTCTGACTACTTTCGGATCTCTGTGATATTCTGTATTTGTGCGCGAAGCTCGCAATTCTCTTGCTACAACTTCTGGAACCGGCGACCAGTTGTCATAGGCTGTCATGCCATCAAAGCTCGTTCCATTATATGCCTCAATAGCTTTTCTGGTTGCCGCAACAGCCGCGGCCGCTGCAAATGCCCCAAGAATTACCTTTGTTGATGTTTTCATTTTTTCACCAAAGATAGTTAGACAAAGTGTTTTTAAAGTAAATTATATCTGAGGAATATCTTTTGAAAGGCCTTTCCTTTCGCGCAGTTTTTGTATGACACCCATCTTCAAGTCTTCAGGTATCTTCTCGAATTTCACATCTACCAGAGAGTAGAATCCTTTGCCGCCCGTCGCACTCTTCAATTGGCCTTCAAAGCCGAACATTTCAGCTACTGGCAACTTGCACTGTATTACCGCAGCGCCCATTTCAGTTTTCACGTCTAATACCTGGCCGCGTCTATTTTGGACTTGGTTCATGGCATTGCTCATAAGTTCATCCGGAACGTCTATACGAATTACCTGAACAGGTTCCAGCAATGTAGGCTTTGCCCTTAAGATAGCTTCTTTTATCGCATCGCTTACTGCAGGAAGCACCTGGGCAGGGCCACGATGTATTGCATCTTCGTGTAGCTTGGCATCATGTAGTTTTATTTTTAGCGCAGTGCAAGGTTCGCCGCACAGCGGTCCTGCGTCCATGACTTTTTCAAATGACTCTATTACAAGTTCCATAGTTTCGTTCAGGTATTGTATACCTTTTGTTGCGTCTATGAGACTGTTCCTGTTGTAAATATCATGTAGTTTTTTGGCTTCATCTCTACCCATGCCTGCATCCACAAGCTTTGGAATTAGATCTTTCAAATACTTCCTAACATTCTTTTCGCTTATTTTACCGTTTGCAATATCCTCATACAGTTGTGGCTCTATTGGTTCTACAGTAACATAGAATCGATTGTGCTTGTTTGAAGATTTTCCTTCTACTTCAGGGCTTTCAGCTCTTACGGTTTCGCGGTAGATAACAATAGGCGGTGATGTCGTTACATTTAGTTCCTTCTCTATTAGTGGCCTTTCTATCTTTGCGTCTATGTGCAGCTCGCCCAAACCAGAAACAAGATATTCGCCTGTTTCCTCATCTATCTTTACGGCTAATGTTGGATCCTCTCTGCTGACCTGACGTAGAAACATGATTAATTTTGGAAGGTCCTTTGGATCCTTGCACTCTATTGATTTTGTAACAACCGGTTCAAACATGTGCTTTATCGCTTCAAATGGTTCTATCTCTCTCTCAGAATCGCAAAGAGTCTCACCCGAAAAAGTATCAGTCAATCCAACTATCCCTACGATATTGCCCGCTGGAATTTCTTCCATCTGTACGCGCTGTGGGCCCTTGTATACAGAGACCTGCTGAATGCGTCTCGTTAGGTGTTGACTGACCAGGCGTACTTCCTGACCTTTCTTTAGTGTGCCTGAGAAAATGCGTCCCGTCGCTACGACTCCTGCATGTGGATCAGGAACAACTTTTGTTATTATTACTGCTAAAGGCCCATTCGGGTCCATGCGTTCCATGCTCTTGCCGATTTCGCTTTCCGGTGAACCATGCCATATCTGTGATATTCTGTATTTTTGCGCGTCAGCTGGATTAGGTAAATGCTTGACTACCATGTTAAGCACAACATGGTGTAGTGGCGCGCGTTTTGACAATTCATCATCACGGCCATTGATTGTGTATTCTATTATGTCCTTGAATGTTATGCCTTCCTTTTTCATGTAAGGAATATTGATTGCCCATTTTCTGTATCCCGAACCGAAAGCTACAGACCCATCCTCAACCTTTACTAGCCATTTATCAGCGAATTCCCTTTCTGCATATTTCTGTATTAGTCGGTTAACCTGTGTTATTATTCCAATAAATCTTTCCTGCATCTGCTCTGGTGTAAGCTTAAGCTCTCTTATGAGTCGGTCTACTTTGTTTATGAAAAGAACGGGCTTTACACGTTCGTGAAGAGCCTGACGAACAACAGTTTCTGTCTGCGGCATGACGCCTTCTACAGCATCCGTAAGAATGACTGCGCCATCTACCGCTCGCATGGCTCTTGTGACGTCGCCACCAAAGTCAACATGACCAGGCGTGTCTATTAAATTTACCATGTAATCTTGACCTTCGACTTCATGAACCATGCTCACATTAGCAGCAAAAATTGTTATCCCACGTTCCTGTTCCTGCTTGTCAAAATCAGTGAACAGCTGTGTGCCTGCGAGCTGCTCTGACATCATGCCTGCGCCTGCAACCAAGGAATCAGTGAGAGTCGTATTATGCACTATTATGCCTTCTGCTACGAAATTATGAGTATCCTCGACGGAGAAATCATAAACATAATTCTCCGAATCGACGCGGGAAATCTCGGCTATTTGGCAGAGATAAGTCTCTTCGAATAACTTGGATGCATAAACTAGCCCGTTTGAAGTGCTGGAAGAAACAAATGTTATGTTCCTTGAATTTTCAGCTTTATTAAGTAGGATTGCAAGCCTTAATTTCTTGCTTTCTAATTTGAAGTTTATTTTATCTGTAAAAATGTTCAAAGATATTTTTCCAGATATGTAAAGCGTAGATTTTTTATTGTAGTATTGGCTCGGTATTCCGAATTTCAATAAAAGCAACTGAAGGTCTTTTAGCATACCTTTGCTTGATGAACAAACTGAAACCGCGCTACGTCCTTTTTCTATTGTTCCGTCAGTGTCAAAGTATCCACTCACAAAACGGCTTGCCAATTTTAGGGGCGATATATAGATTATTTCAGGTATTCTTATGTTATTGGATTTTTTAATTAGAGGAAAATCAAAAATTATGTTTAATAAATGCTTGAATGTACCAGCATGAATGTAAACACGAGGGCACTGTTCGCCATAGATTTTAAGCTTTGCCTCTTTCAACCCAAGAATTTCTTTAGATATTCTTATTGCTTCGTCTTGTATTTGCTTATCAGCATTGTCTAAATTGCCTTCTGTATTGCCGTCGCCGAACATTAAACCAACCAGATAAAAAAAGTCTTCGAATTCCTTTTCAGTTTTGGGTAATTTCATGTTCACAGATGAGTGAATGCCTTTGCTTGTAGTGCCTCTTATGTTCAAAAAT
>DATDUC010000027.1:0-7490 GCA_035290545.1 archaeon
TGCTACTCGCAGCAGTCCGCGAGCAATCGGCCAGATAATGCGAACCAATCCAAGGCCCGACCTCTACCCATGCTACAAAGTGGTTCGAAGCGATGGCAGTATCGGAGGTTATGCTGGTTGCATCAAGGGTGGAAAAATTTCTAAAAAAGTCGCGCTACTCAAGAAAGACGGGATTAAAATAGAAAAAGGCAAAATAGACTTAAGAAGATTTCGGGCTTCTTTGAGAAGATGAAACACCCCAACAGAATACATTTGTCAGCAAGTTCTGTTTTTAATGTTACAAGGGCTGTAGTCGAAGACCCGTATACAGAACCTCTGATAACACTGTATGGTAGGGTGGATGATAGTACAATAAATGTAAGAGGTGCCTACAACTGGACGAGTGCCGAAAGAACAAGAGAAAATTCTGATGTTAGTAATGGGCGTGCTGAGGATAGAATTATAGCCTTTGAGGAAGCTGTAAGAGCTTTTGTAGTTGGGAAAAGTTTTAAAAGAATCAGCAGGCTTATAGGCGGTGCTCATTCTCACCCTGATTCAAACGATGGAACAGTTCCTGTTCCATCTCCAAGCAGGGGAGATAGGAAGGCATTTTTAACATGGATGGATGCCTACAACTGTCCTTTCTGGGTAGAGCTAATCTTAATTCCTGAACTCAAAACCCCGAGAGGTTTGGGAGTATCATATAGAAGGGTCGCGGATAGGCCTGTTCTTTCAATATCAAACATGTATAAAGGTTTTGGAATAGATATTACTTTTTCCGGTCACTATACATACAAGAACAGCAAGCTAAGAGTAAGGGAACTACCAATTGACTTTGATCCAAAAACAGTAAGAAGGTACTTTACTACCGAGTAACAGCTTGGCTTCTAATTAAATCAGCGAGGTCTTTTGGTTTGCCCTTTGAGAAGTGTTTTCTTACTGGCTCAAGAAGGTCGTTTATGTATTTGGCAGTAGAGTTTTTCAGGTCTGCCGGATGAAGCTTGCCTGAAGTAAAATCTTTCTTTAGCTCATCAAAATTGTAGTAGGTAGCGTCACCGCCAAACTTAGTGGACCTTTCTATAGTAACGCTGTCAAAGCTCCTAAATATTATGTACTTCATGTAATCCATCATTGGATTGTCTTCTGCCGTAGCTGGGCAGTAAGCCTTTGTTATTTTACGTTTTACTTCCTCTTCATTATCCGTCATGAAAACAGCACTGTCTGGTATTGATTTGCTCATTTTCATTGCTATTGCTCTTTCAGCCTGGTCTGTAATTCCTTCCGGCGGCTTGTTAAGTCCCATCAGCATGTGAACGCTTATCATTACAGGCTTCCAGAAACCGAGCTTGGGTCCTATCTCTCGTGCTAGGACATTAACCTTTCTCTGGTCCATTCCAAGATTGGTAATGTCAGCTTTCAGATGAAATATGTCAGAAGCCTGCATGCAGGGATAAAATATCTGTGCTGCTGAGAGTGTATCCTTTTCCGTGCGTCCCATTATCTGGGAGCATCTTACTATGCGTTGAACCGTATTATTGCGCGCGATATTAACAGTTCTTTTCCAGTATTCACGGTCAGCCATGGCATCACTCGCCCAGAGAAATTCAACATTCTTGACATCCATGCCACATGCTTTCCACACCTCTATCTGGTACTCGCCAACCTGTTTTATTTTTTCAAGGTCGCCACCCATTTTATTGTTCATCCAGCCAAACCAGTCAGCAACCCAGAACTTGAAATGGACCCCAGCTTCCACCATCTTGTTTGTATTGATGGCCCGCATTATTCCCTGCGCAATATGCAGTTGTCCGCTAGGCTCAAAGCCATCATAGGCCACAGGTCTTGTTTTTGTCTCCAGTAGTGTCCGAAGCTCTTCTTTTGTAACGGTTTCTTCGCCTGTGCTTTCTATGAGTTCCATTCGCTTTTCAATGTCCATAAAACCACTTTGATTCGCCAGCTTAAATTACTTAGTCCAAGAACCAAGTTTAAAAAAGTAGCAAAAGAATACAGAACTGATAATATGTTAATAGGCTCGATGAACAACCCAAACGATAATCTTCTAAAAGAGGTTAAGCGGGTAGTGAGGAATTTTGATTTTCTTGACCTTACGCTTGAGATGCCGCAAGCCAGACCAGAAAAAGTAAATATTAATGTATTGAAGAAAATCATAGGAAAAACTCCTGTTGTCGGCCATACAGCATGGTACCTCCCAATTGGCTCACCATTAAAGGAGCTCAGGTTATATGCACTAGACGAGTTAGAGAAATGCGCTGAGACATTTGAAAAGCTTTCTGTGAAGATATTCAATGTACACTTCGACACATCATTCGAAATTATAGATCACAAAAACATTATAGAGTTTAATTTGTGGTCATTGAAAAGGCTTGTATCCACTGCCAGAAAACGAGGTCTTAATGTAATGGCGGAAAATACGCCTGGTTTGTTCAGTAGTCCTGATGTGCTGGAAAAGGTTTTCAAGAAGATACCAAAACTATACTTGCATCTTGACGTGGCTCATGCTAACGTCGGTCGAAAAAATACAACACCCCAGCTTGTAAGAAGGTTTTCAAAAAGGATTGAACATATACATATAAGTGATAATCATGGAAAAGAGGATGAACACTTGCCATTGGGTAAAGGTTCCATAGACTGGAACGCAATGCTTGGTGTAATTAAAAAATCCGGCTATGACAAAACCATAACACTTGAGGTTTTCACAAATGCCAAGGATTGCCTTGTAGACAAATCAAAACTAAGAAAAATGTGGGATAAACTATGACAGAAATAGAAGTTCTTGGAAGTGGAAGAGAAGTAGGAAGAAGTGCCATACTTGTTAGCGGCAAGAAGCGTATCATGATGGACTTTGGTGTCAAGATTGAGCCAGAGCCACCAAAATATCCGCCTTTGGAAAAGGTTGATGCTGCTATAATTTCTCATGCGCATCTTGACCATGTAGGGGCCGCTCCTTTACTGTTCAAGAAGGGCAAGCAGCCTATCTACATGAACGACGTGACCTTGGAGCTGGGTACCATGCTTATCAAGGACTCCATGAAGGTAGCCAGGATGGAAGGCTTCGGAACACCTTTTGACAAAACCGATGTAAAGAGAATGGTAAAGAACACAAAAATTGTGCGTTATAACGAAAGGTTCAATGTAGGTGAATTTTCCTGCACTTTGTGGGATTCTGGTCATATACCAGGCAGCTCCTCTGTTCTTCTAGATGGCAAGAAGAAAATATTTTACACAGCCGACATTCAGTCACGACCAAGCAATCTTCTTGGAGCCTGCAAACTTCCGGACAAAGTGGATGTCCTTATAACAGAAAGCACTTACGGAACCAAAAACCAATCCCCAAGGAAAAGTGAAGAGAGACGCCTTTTGGAAGCTGTTGAAGAAACAGTAGAAAACAACGGCGTTGCTCTTATGCCTGTATTCGCTGTAGGTCGCGCCCAGGAAGTAATGCTTATTTTGAAAGAATATGCTAATAAAATTGCACTGGATGGCATGGCAAAAATAGCAAGTGAGATTATAGGCGAGTATGGTAGTTACATTAAAAATCCGAACGGCTTTCGGGCGCTTCTGAAAAGGGTGAAGTTCATAAGAACCAATGAGGAACGTGCTGCTGCAATAAAGAAATATCCTATTATCATAGCATCAGCCGGCATGCTTGGTGGCGGACCAGCTGTGAGATACCTGAAGGAGATGCAATCGCTTAAGGATTCTAAGGTACTTTTCTCCGGATTCCTTGTTGAGGATTCGCCAGGAAGAAACCTTATCGAAACACGTGTGTTTGAGAACGGCGAGGAAAGATTCAGCGTGCATGCAGACCTGCAACAGGTAGAGCTAAGTGCCCATGCTGATAGAGCTGGTTTGCTGGATATAATCCGCCGCACGAGACCTGAGACCGTTATCTGTGTTCATGGGGACAAATGCGATGAGTTCGCAAAAGACATAGAAAAAGAGTTCAATGTACAGGCCTTCGCACCAAAGAACGGCGAAAAAATCAAAGTATAGACACTCGCATTGAGTCTTCGAAATATCTTCTTGCTGATATTCTGCGGTCCGAAAAATCTGGATCATTGCGGCCTCTGCTGTCCATAAATATTATGAAACGCCCTTGATCATCAATACCGCGTAATACGTATGCTTCTGTGCACTCATCCATAAAACCGTTAAATGCAGAAACCTCTTCTTGAGGCAAGCCAAAGTTTCTAAAAATTGCTTCTGCTTCTTTTCTTTGTTGTGATGGCAGAACTCTTACAGGCATTAATGTATTTGGATAGAAAAATCTGTAACCATTATCCACTTGAACAGGAACGTAAATTCCCTTTGGTGGCATCCAAAGGTCCTGTGAAACTTGCCTTGGCTTCCCAAAATCTGATATATATGCAACAGGTGTGTAGCCTTTACCAGGCGATTCTTCATGAGGCGGTGGACTGCGTATTCTAACAACATCACGAAATACTTCAGCATGCCAGCCAATTTCCCTGAATCTCTGCATATCGGCATCGTGAAAACTATTTACAAATTTTTCAGAACTGTAAGCTGCATATACTTCACGACCACTTGGCGCCATTCTAAAAAGTTGTCTAATAGTGTAACGACCATCCTGTTCTGTTAATTCGTGAGATATACGTCGTTCACTGCCATCAGAATACCCTATAACTGTGCATTTCATACGGGTTCTATAATCCCAAGTTTTTTAAGCCTACTAAGTAGCAGTTTATTATGATTGGCATTGACGGATCGTACCTCGAAGGTGGCGGGCAGATAATCAGAACAGCTGTTGCTCTGTCAGCGATCACCGGCGAGTCTTGTAAAATAGAAAACATAAGATATAACAGGCCAAATCCTGGGCTCCAGGCTCAGCATCTTACAGCTGTAAAAAGTGTGGCAAGATTGTGTGGCACAGATGTCAATGTCAATATAGGCGACACTTCATTTGTTTTTGAGCCAAAAGAAATTCGTGGGGGTTCTTATGAAGTGGATATAGGAACAGCTGGCGCAATATCACTCGTTATACAGTCACTGATGTTGCCTTCTCTTCACGCAAAGCATCCGGTAGAAATATCTCTAAAGGGTGGCACACATGTTAAATGGAGCCCGAGCATGGATTACATGAAAAGTGTTTTCTCATACTACATGAAAAAGATTGGTATTGACTTTTCGTTAAACATAGAAAATTATGGTTTCTTTCCAAAGGGTGGCGGTATGGTAAAAGTTAAAATAAAGCCTGCTACTCCAAAAGCCTTGACGATTATAGACAGGGGAAAATTAATAGGTCATGAAGCAGTAAGTGTGGCATCGGAAGACCTGAGAAAAAATCAGGTTGCAGAAAGACAAGTAAATGCAGTTGAAAACTTTTTTGACCTTGAAAAAAAAGATATGAATTATGTTCCATCGCTAAGTACAGGCTCTTCTATTCATGTTTCTGCTTTGTTTGAAAATTGTGTTTTAGGTGAATCATCTCTTGGAGACCGTGGCAAAAAAGCAGAAGAAGTGGGTAGTGAAGCAGCCATTGGGCTTAAGAACCAAATAAATGGTCATGCCTGTTTGGACAAGCACATAGCAGACCAGTTGCTACCTTTCCTAGCGTTTGCAAAGCAAGATAGTTCTATAAGGGTATCAGAAATAACATCCCATGTTTTAACAAACATATGGGTTATAGAGCAGTTTCTACCTGTTAAGTTCAATGTAAACGAAAAAGACAAGATTATAGAAGTTAAAGTAAAGTAATTGTCCAGGTGTTGAGTCTTACTTTAGAAATTTCATCATTTTCTTCAGATTGTATGTATTGATAACATCCTTCTTTGTTGCCCAGCCACGGCGCGCTGTTCCCACGCCTATGTTCATGAAACGAAGCTGGTCAACGCTGTGGGCATCTGTGTCTATGACGATTTTACAACCATGTTCTATTGTTGCTCTTACATTTACATCATTCATGTCAAGCCTGTTGGGCTGGGCGTCTACCTCCAATATAGTATTTGTTTCCTTTGACTTGTCTATTATCTTCTCCATATTCAGCAAAGAGCCTTCTCGTTGGTCAATAAGCCTGCCAGAAGGGTGTGCTATTATATCAACGTGAGGGTTCTCCATAGCCCCGATTATGCGTTTTGTGTTGCGCTCCTCGCCTGCCTTTAGCGAGGAGTGAAGAGAAGCTAGAACAATATCGAGCTTTTCCAGTGTCTGGTTATCCATGTCTAGCCTGCCGTCAGCCCGTATATCAACCTCCCCGCCTTGAAGTATTGTCATATCGAGTTTCTTGTTTAAAGAATTAATTTCCTTTCTTTGCTTCTCCAATCTCTTCTTGTCCAGCGAGTTGGCAATAGTCAGATGACCTATGTGATCTGCTATGCAAATATATTCATAGCCAAGTTTCTTTGCAGCGAGTGCCATTTCCTCTATCATGTTTTTGCCATCACTCCAAGTAGAATGCATATGGAGATCGCCAATAATGTCGCTGTGCTTGACCAGCTTTGGTAATTTTCCTTTTTTAGCAAGTTCTATCTCTCCACGGCTCTCTCTCATTTCCGGCTCTATGTACTGCAAGCCAAGTTTCCTGTATACTTCCTCCTCGCTGCGACCAGCTACAAACTTATTTGAAAATAATCCATATTCGCTTAGTTTCATTTTCTTTGCAATGGCCATCTTCCTCAGCGCTATGTTGTGCTCCTTTGACCCAGTGAAGTACATCAAAGCAGACCCATATTCCTTTTCCGGCAGCACTCTGAGATCAGCTTGAATGCCGTTTTTGAGGCGGACAGAAGCTTTTGTCGGTCCTTGTGCTATAACACTGGAAACATTTTTCATTTTTGTGAAATATTCAATAACAGCACCTGGTTTAGCAGAAGTAACAAGTACATCTATATCACCTATGGTCTCCTTCATCCTGCGAAGCGAGCCAGCAGAACTTATCATGACAACATCCTTGTTTTTTTTAAGTTCGTCTATGATTTCATCTGCCAAAAGCAGCGCATGGCCAAGAAGCATCCTACCGCCGCGTTTCTTCGCTGACTCAATGCTATGAAGTATGTTTTTCTCTGTTTTTTCACCAAGCGTAGGAATATTTCTTAACTTACCTGCCTTTGCCGCTGCCTCAAGCTCTTTGATATTTTTTATCTTTTTTTCAAGGAAAAGCTTTACCTTTTTAGGTCCTACGCCCTCCAGCGTAAGAAGTTCGACAAAACCAGGTGGCAGCCCTTTTTTCAAATCATCAAGGTATTTCGACCTGCCGGTTTCCAAGTACTCCACAACTTTCTTAGCAATGCCCGGTCCAACGCCATTTATATCATCAAGCTTGCCGTCTCTATAGATGTCTTCTATATCCATGGAAAGCGATTCTATGGCCTGAGCAGCTCTACGGTAAGCAACAAACTTGAAAACCAGCTCACCCTTTATCTCTAGCAGGTCAGCTATATCGTAAAGGATTTTGGCTACTTCTTGATTTTTCATAATTATCATATTACAGATACACCTATATATTACCGGGCGGCTAATTATCCTTTTGATGA
>DATDUC010000028.1:0-4749 GCA_035290545.1 archaeon
TGAACTTTCTCAGGTTCACTACAGCACTCGCGTGTTCGCTGTTCGCACCTATCTTGTTAACCTTGTTTGCCCAAGTCTGGAAGTTTCTTATCTGCACCTGCGTGCCCATGTCGCCGCTTCCGCCCTTTGACTTGAAAGATGCGAAATCTTCAGAAGTTGTCGACTCATTGAGTTTCCAGAACATCATGAAGCTTCCCGAAGTGCTTATATTGACCGGAACAAACGCAACACCCTTTGAATCAGTATTAATTATATCAGAAATGAATTCTCCCGGGCTGCTGAGCTTTTTGTCAAATCCGAAACCAGCACCACCTGTGCTTGAGCCAAAGTTGTCATTCTGTTTTATTATTGAATCGACAGTTACTGTCGCTCCTGTTACTGGTACAATACCTCGCTTGATTATGTACGGGACAAGAAAATGTGTTCCCTTTGCGTACGAACCTGCCCATGAACCGATGTTTTGAGGCTCATATGACGCGTTCATCCATTTCACATAGCCGCAGTCCATGATATCCCACAAATATATGTCAGGTATCGAAGGCAATTGGTCGCCTCTGTGCAAGACATATGTAGCATTTGCAGGGTTTGCATCAGATTTTACCAGTACTGTATCATAAACACCTTCTGTGTTATTGTCAAGCAAAAGAAATTCTGTTCCATTTACGTAATTAATGGACGTGCTGGTCATTCCATATCTTGTGACATTTAATGCTGCCCTCATGCATACAAATCCTGATTTCGTGAAAACATTGCTGCTTAAGGTCTCGTTTGTCAAATTCCAGCCTTTGCTTAGAATTTGTGTAACATCGCCTGGGTTACCGAGAGCGACATTGCTGTTGGCGCCCCAGTTCTTGTAATTATAATTATCCTCCATGTTCATGCCTTCTTCGCTACCTATCACAACTTTGTAAGTTGCAACGTTCAGCCAGACCTCTGTATTCGCCTTTTCGCCTCTTGAATTGTTCAGGTCAATGGAAATCTGTGTCTGGCCTTTCTTGGTGGTTGTTGGAATTGTTACATTAACCTTCCACATTTCAAAGCCCCAGTCATTTGTGCTATTCCATCCGTCTGATAACAATGACGCATTGTTTACGGCAAGCGATGTCAATTTGCCCTCCCAAGGAAGTCCTATTTTAGCAGTAAATCCTGTTGTAGTTGTTGTATTTTCCCAGTCATAATTAGGTCTGCTTACGTTTGTCGAAGCCCACACATAAATCAGGGCATCCTGGCCAGCCGAGACCTGAGCACCCCATATATTGTTAGTAGGTCCGGCACCAATATCAATCTGGTTTATCCACGCGTCAAAAGATGTTGACTGGAAGCCGCCCCATGAAGTGTCTGTCTTTCCTCCTAGAGTATCAGTGACTCTCCACGTCAGGTCAAAGAATCCAGTAGGCCACTCTGTCAATGAGAAGCTCGAAGGCGAAACCATTACGAAAGCACTTCCATTGCTCAAATTTGCGCTTATAGGCGTAGTGATTGTCAAAGCTTTGGGACCTGTTGAAGGATTAAAGTTCATTGCTCTTTCAAGACTGAAAGTACCATCGCGAATTACCCTTGTTGAGTTCTGGAGATCTATTATGTTTGAAACAGAAAAGTTTATTATCGCAGTAGGCGAAACCCTCCAGGCGCCCATGTTTGTTGCATTATCAGTGCCCGTTACCCAGAATGAAAGCTGCTGGCACATGAACCCAGAAGGTATTGCATCAGCTCGGCCCTTGTAGCTTACATTGATAAGCATGAAATAAAATCCTGAAAGCGAGCCGCAGGAATTGGCAAATGTAACAGGAAACTGCACAGCACCGTTTGTGTCAGAAGAGTTTTGCTGCATTGAAAGACATGATGAAATGTCTTTACCTGTCATCTCATCCCTTGCCTGTAGTACATTTACAAATTGCACCGGGTCCTTTGGTGCACTGTTAGAAGATATATCCATCACATTTCCCTGGAACTGCTGGGTTCCCGTACAGGAAGAGGCTCCTTTGAAGTCACCAACTCCGCCAGCAGGTCCGCCACCACCACCTCCTTCTCCTCCGCCGCCAGGTCCGCCTTCACCCATGCCGCCCATCATGCCGCCTGATGCAACAAAGCCCATGATGTATTTGGCCATATAAAATGTGCGTCCTGATACGTTGTATTTGCCCGAGGAAGAGTTAAGCTCTGCTGTGATTTCTATTTGGAACGGTCCTGTCCTGTTCACAGGTATCTGAACAGTCACACGAGGATTTTTGATAAGCGTGCCATTTGTTCTTTCTGTGACATTAAAGTAGCTAGCACTGTTAGCAGCGCCTTCAAGTATATCTGTTGATCCTGAGAAGAATTCCAAAGGACTTATCTTGTTAACAACAATATTCGTTATGTTTATGCCGTTGACTTCCCTGTTGTTTTGCATATCATAAGCGCCAATATCAAATGTCGCATTATCGCCTGGATACAGCATGGTCATGAAGTCCATGCCGCCGCCGAAAGAGGAAACAGCTGTAGGCTTCAGCGCAAATTTCTCTATCTGTGCGTAGCCGACGCCTGAAGCTGTGACATTTCTCAAGCCGGATGCTATAGTTGTATTGACTGTTACGTTGTATGTTATCTTATAGAATCCTGTCACGTTAGGCGCAATAAAGCGCAGCCTGCAGACCGCTCTGCCCATATTAAAGCCGTCTGCATCAACATTTTTGACAACATCTGCCCGAGTCCCGTTTGGATAGTATATTATCAAAGTATTATTCACTGATAAGCAGTCTGCTTTGTCTGCTGCAACTCCCATATTGCCAACAAAATCAACATTATTACTGAGGTTTGTAGCCACTACATTAAGGCCAACATCCTCATCTGTTGGAAATGCCGCGGCATCTCCCCACTCAATGAAGAAGTCTTGGTTTCTCTGAAGCTTTGTCTTCAGCTGCGCTGTGCTTATTGCTGTGCCGCCATTGACTTCTGTCGAGCCAACTCTTCCTGAGACTGATATAAGATAAGTACCTGTTTGGGAACTGGTGATATACAAACCTGTATAGTACCCCTCTCTTGTTGTGTCATTAGTGAGCGTCGTGGTCGTTGAAGTGCCGTTCGGCTGGGCTACAATTGCTGACACGTTTGTTGCATATCCTATCGGGTCTCCGTTGCTGTTCCTGATTTTTACAATTATTGTGAAATTATTGCCTGGTGAATAATCTGATCTTGTTTCATTCTGGCTCGTCTGTGTCGTGACTGATACAACATAAGAAGATTTTACTATGAAAACTTCGTGAATAATGCCTCTTTCAACAGCAATAAGATAGGTCCCGTCTGCGTTTGAAGGCACAGTTATGTTATAGGTTATATTTCCGTTGTGAATCGCCCTGTTTGTAATATTTCTTATTGTCCAGCCCGAGTCAACAGGCCCGTTAGCCTTGAAAATTTCCACAAGAGGAGTATAGTTTGCCACAGTTCCGTTAGTCACATTCAGGAGCGTTACATTTACAAGGAACGTGTCATTTACTGCAAAAGGCGGTTTCTTTGTCAGAAAGGCTATAGAACCGTAGGAAACATTTGATATGAAAAATGAGATATTTTTGCTGACAGATGACTGATTTGTTGAGATTGTTATGTTGTACTCGCCAACTCCGGGTGGCGCTGAGATATTAAACTGGAAGTAGCCGCCGCCACCTGTCATGGAAGAATTTGCATATCCCGGAATGGAAACATTGACGCCTGCAAAGCCAGATGAGTTGTTAAGGTAATAGTACCCCTGCACAAACATCGTGCCATTAGGCCCGGCAAACGAAGGTAATGAGTTGTCAAGATAATTGGCAAAGCCAACAGTAGTAAATAAGGCAAACACAAAAATAACTGAGACCTGCACGAATCTCATTGAATCACTCGCTACTTTAATGTTTCAATTATGCTTCCAAGCGGTATATAAAGTTAACCCGACATTTTTTGGGTCGTGCAGTGAAATTATTCTCGCCTTGCTAAAGTATTTTATCGCAAAAGTGAAGTAAATACAATGCATTTTAACCGAAAGAATGTAAAAGAACTATTCTTAGATGCAATACTGTTTTCACTTGGAATTATAGCCACATCATTCCTCTATGAAAACAATCTACTGCTTACAGTCGCATTGATAATTTTATGGTGTTTTGGAATATATTTTTGGCATAAAAAACGTGATATAATTTTATTCGTATCAGGTGCTATTTTTGGTCCTCTGGCAGAAACCGTTGCTGTTTATTTTGGTGTATGGAGTTACGCAAACCCGACATTTCTTGGAATACCTATATGGTTGCCTCTTGTCTGGGGAATGGCAATAGTTATGATTGTCAGGTTTGCAGAGCTTTTCATCAAAATAGAGAAAAAATAAAGTGGAGATAGGCTTTTAATTTAGTAGAACACTTGTCTGTGCGTTTCAGTTTACTTATCTTCGCTTCTTGGTCTTAAGGTGCATATGGTAGAGAATAAACAGTATGACAATTACAGATACTGCAAACAGCGACCACACAAGCTGGACTGGTGTGAACGAAAAAGCCATTAGCGACATTATTGCGGCAATCATAATAGCACCATCTAAGATCATGTCAAAGACATGATCTGGATTCCATCTTTTGATGTATGTAAAGAAGATGCAATTACGATAAAATTACGCACCCTCTAGGTTATATATGTTCAGTGCCTCTATTTAAATTATGAAATGTGTTCTGGTTCACTATAGCGAAATAGGCATCAAGGGTGGCAACCGCCGTTTCTTCGAGAAAAAGCTTGTCGAGAACATCGCAT
>DATDUC010000029.1:0-5904 GCA_035290545.1 archaeon
TGTCTGATGTGTAACCCACCTCTATACCATCGGCAGATATCCTGAATCCTATGGCCGGGTCATAGTGGTCGCATTTTGTTCCATTAAATTTTACCCCATTGACATCAGCTTTTGTGTCCGGCTTCATTACACTAAGTTTGACCTTTGCCTGGTGGTATGGCGTAACGCATGGATAGTAATCAAAATCCGCCTTTGTTTGTCTTTTGTTAAGAACACAATGCTCTTCTGCTACTAGAAAGGGTTCCTTCATACCGTCCAGATATGCGTTAGCGTCTGTTGAATGATCTGGGTGAAAATGACTCAGCACAACACCGTTCCATTTTTCCGGCTGCAATCCTAGTTGCACTGCGTGAACAAGCGAACCAGGGCCTGGGTCTAGTATGAATTTTGATTTGTCGGTCTCGAAAAATAGGCCGCCGGTCTTAAGAGTCTGGGCTATCATCATGTCACGGCCGCCGCCGGTGCCAAGAAATGTTATCTTCATTTTCATTCATTCTTCTTTAGTATTATTAAGCTTTCTCTCAAGATACCTTTTTTTTCTGTCCTGTTTTCTAGAGCAAAACGCTTGTTAAGAACAAATATTTTCTCCACAGAAAAGCCTATTTGCTCTGCAAGGTAGGCTGTAATAAAATCGCTTTCTACTTCTTTGCCAAGCCAAGCGTTGCCTATAATTATTGCCACGCTTGCTCCTGGTTTGCAAACCCGGTACATTTCAGATAGCGTTTCTTTCATATCTTCGAAATAGGAATTTTCCTGGTCCTTGCCATCTCTTACACCTAGGAAGGATCTCAATGACGGAACATGTCTCATCTTCATGAAGAAGTCTTCGATAGCATAGAGCTTTGTGTAATCAATGTTATTCAGGTAGGGAGGGCTTGTTATTATGGCATCTACAGAATTATCTGGAAGACTTGTCTTTCTTGCATCTTCCTGTTTCACTATTACAGAAGCATCTGTTTTTTCCTGACTTTCTACGTCATTTATCATGTGATAAACAACCCTCCGGAACAAACTGCGCAATGGTGGGACTGGGTGTTTCTTTATCTTTATCACGCCACCATCCTTCCATGCATAGCTGACTTTTATGGAAGCGTTTAGCAGAGCCAGCGTGAAGAAGTCCTTGTTTTTGAGACGGTCTATCTGGCTGGAAAAGAATGCAATATCTGCCAGTGCATATTTGTTTATCATAGCACGCATTATCTTTGGGAACTCCCATTCAAGCTGGTGAAACTTCCTGCGGAACAATATTTTTGCCTCTTCTCGCAGTGATTCTGAATCATACTCAACTATTTTTACCTGACTGGCAAATATGGCTGTTGGCAACACGTCGAGTCCTATGGCGTTGATGCCAGCCTGCTTGCATGCCACTAAAGTGGTACCACTTCCACAAAACGGGTCAAGAACAGTATCACCCTTTTTCAAGCCGAACATGTTTATCAGGAGGTCTACAAGTTCTTTTGAAAAGCCTTCCTTGTAGTAAAACCAGTTGTATATGGGAAGGGTCTTATTCGGCACGAACGTTGCGAGCTCACGCCAGTCCAGTTTTTCTTCCACTTTATGGGTAAGTTGCTTTCTGGCTTCTTCGTATTCCATATTAAGAAATTGAATATTAGATTTTTAAACAGACTATTCAATTAATATCATGCCTGTAATCGTCATATCTGGAAAGCCTGGTTGTGGATCGTCAACAAATGCCAAATTACTGGCTAAAAAACTGAAACTAAAACATTTCTCTGTTGGCGACTATAACAAGCGTCACGCGAAAAAAGCAAAAAAGGAAACGGACAAAAGCATAGAAATGTGGCATCTCGATAAAAAAACTCTTAATAGATTTCATCATGATTCTGACAAACTTGCCAATGATGTTGCTGAAAGGGGCAATGTTGTTATAGATGGAAAATTAGGCATACACCTAATAAAGAAACATGACCTGACAGTGTGGCTGACAGCAAGCAAGAAAGTACAAGCAGAACGTTATGCTAAACGGGATAAAATACCGGCCAAAGAAGCCATGAAGAAAGTTTTAGAAAAAGAAAAGCTAGAACGTGCGAATTGGAAGAAGATTTATGGGTTTGACTATTTTCACCAGGCAAAGGAAGCTGATCTGGTTATAAACACCGGAGACAAGACACCGGAGCAGATTGTAGACCTGATAATTAAAAAATTGAAAAACTAAAAAATGAATTCATGTTAATTGGGCTCGTGGTCTAATACACCTTTCCAGAAAGCTGTACCAAAGCGATGGAGAGATGTGGAAATTGGAATGACACCACGTTCGCACAGCCCTTTCTAGAAGAAAGCGCTGGCGGAAAGAACCAGCACGTAGAAAGGAATCGAGAAACGTGGAGGCTCCGGGTTCGACTCCCGGCGGGTCCATATTATTAATTTATAGTTAACCCAGTAAAGATTTCGGACATGATTTACTGGGTTCACATACATGGAAAACATTTGGTTTTCCTGTACAGGTTAAGCTTCGCTTAACCTTGTATAGCTCACAAGGAAGTAATATCTTGTTTGTTTCCTTGTAGAGTTATAAAACAAAAAGGTAATTAGATTTATGAAAGTTACTTTGCTTCAATGGAATGTATGGTATGAAGAGAAAATAAAGAATATAATAAAAGTGATTAAAGAATTAAATCCCGATATAGTATGTCTACAGGAAATTGATCTCAACTCGGAACATAACGACTACAAGAATGTTCCAGAAGAAATAGCAAAATCCTTGAAATACCACCATTTCTACAAACCTTCTATGAAATTCAAAAACAAAAAAGGTTGGGAATTTCTTGGCAATGGAATATACAGTAAGTTTCCTTTGTTAAGCCAGAAGATGACATATATCCAAAAACCATCTGGTATAGATGATTATGATAAACAGGGAAGAATATACATAGAAGCCAAAATTAAATTAGGAAAGAAGTTGCTAACTATTGGGACAGTTCATGTTTCTTATTCACATAGGTTTGAGATAACATCTCGCAAAATAGAAGAAGTTGATAAATTAGTTAAAATAATTAAAAAGAAACAGAAAATGTTCATTCTTACAGGTGATATGAATTCTAAACCAAGTTCATATACCGTTAAACAGTTAGAAAAGTTCCTTAAAAATTCGGGGCCTAATTACACTCAAAAAACATGGACAACAAAACCTTTTGATTATAAGGGGTTTAACGAAACAAAACTTAGATGGCGATTGGATTACGTATTTGCGTCCAAAGATATACATGTGATAAAGTCAAAAATCATAAAGACTAAATTTTCTGACCATCTGCCAATTTTAGTAGAATTTGAATTCATTTAACCGGTTGTGTTATGTATAGTAGGTACATGGTGTCTATAATTCTTCTTCAGAAATGACTTTTATGCCATTTCGCTTCAGCAAAGCTGTCGTAACTCCATCACCATTAATCAAAGTCCTTGAGAAAGTGCCATCGTAAATATGGCCAGAACCACAAGAGGGGCTTCTTCGCTTTAGAATAGCTTCCTTGATGCCAAATATCTGTGCTATTTTCAAAACTTCCTCCGCGCCTTTTACAAAAAAAATCAGTAACGTCATTTCCATCAGGTTCAACAACAACAACTTTCTTATCCAAAACATCGTAGCCATTTCCTTCTTTAATTTCTGCATTTGGCCTTGGTGTTGTTTGACCGCCAAGTTGTTCTGGACAAACAGGAATAAGGACTTCATTTTTAGCGATAGCCAAAACTTCTTCATTTGGCTTGCCTTTGCCGTCGTAGCGGCATTTTATACCGAGCAGGCAAGCACTGCAAAGTCTCATAGAACAATTTTTGGAGACAAAGGTTATAAATTAAGAATTTTTCAATTGGGATGAACTTTTATTTTCTTCTTTTTGAGAAGGATAAAAACCTTTCATATCGTATATTCAACCTAGGGGCTCGTGGTCTAACGGAATGACGCTTGCATGGCATGCAAGAAACTCCGGGTTCGATTCCCGGCGAGTCCATTCACATTTTCAGACACGTTAAATTGGCTTGTAGGTGGAAAATTTTACAGATTAGAGATTTAGGTGCAGTTCTCCTGCTGGGAGTTTGACCAACGGTTCGGTTTTCTTCAAGAATAATCTAAAAAGCGACTTGAACGTAATTTTCTTAAAATAGTGCCGACAGCATATCTTTCTTAATGAGTACGGAAAAAGGTCTCACAAGTGCCGAGGCCGCGAAGCGACTGCGCGAGCACGGACGCAACGAGATACGCGAGCTTGTGCACACTTCGGCATTGCGGATACTGCTCAGTCAGGTCAGGAAAAACTTTATCATTTATCTGCTTTTCGGGGCTGTCGTGATCTCGCTATTTGTCGGGAAGACCATAACAGCCTACACTATTCTCGGCGTCATTGCCGCCGTTATCGCAGTCGGGTTTTTCCAGGAATACAAGGCTGACAAGTCGATAAAGGCGCTCAAGCAGATGATAATCTCCACAACGCCTGTTATCAGGGATGGCAAGGAAACAATAATTTCTTCTGCCGAACTAGTGCCCGGAGATGTTATCCTGTTAAAGGCAGGGGACCGCGTGCCCGCAGACTGCCTTGTGATAGATGCAATAGAACTGAGGACCAACGAGGCTGTGCTGACAGGCGAATCCAATGAAATCAAGAAATCCGGCAAGATAAAGGAAAACCAACTATACATGGGAACTCATGCAGTAAACGGCAAATGCACAGCTTCCGTAATACGGACAGGAATGCAGACAGAATTTGGCAAGATAGCTGGCATGATATCTTCTGCCGAGAAAGAGATGCCGCTGCAAGCCAAGGTCAATAAGATAGCAAAATACATGGCTATCGTAGCTATTTTTTTCTCGATTGCGACAGGCCTGATCATGATTTCAAGGGGCTGGCCGGTGACTGATGTCGTCGTTATCGAGGTGCTCATTGTCGTCATAGCGCTTTCTGTGTCTGCGTTCCCGGAAGGATTTCCCGTAGTTCTTATTTCTACACTGGCTACTGGCGCGCACCGCATGGCACGAAAAAATGCCATAGTCAACAGGATGTCAATAATCGAGACGCTGGGCGAGACAACCGTCATATGCGCCGACAAAACTGGGACCATAACAAAGGGCGAAATGACCGTCAGGCATGTTTTCTGCGACAGCAAGATGTTTAGAGTGTCGGGCGCGGGATACGAAACCGGCGGCGTGTTTCTGAAGAAGCGGAAAATGAAGAGAGGTGATAATATCACACTGGACCTGCTTATGAAGAGCGCAGTGTTGTGCAATGATGCAAGCCTGACGGCGGGACGCGAATACGTGGTAACGGGGACGCCTACTGAATCAGCTCTCATGGTCCTTGGCGCCAAAACGGGTATTTTTGCTGAAAACATTGCAAGCGAAAGAAAAAAGGAGATTCCATTCTCTTCCGAGAAAAAAATGATGTCAGTACTCTGCAAGGAAGGCGATTCTTTTTTCACATACGCCAAAGGCGCGCCGGAGGTGATGCTCAAGGAATGCGGACATATTCATAAAAACGGCAAGGCGCGGAAGATGACCACAAAAGACAGGAAGGAAATGCTTGAGCTTAACAGGAAACTGGCGTCATGCGGGTTGCGCGTTCTTTGTATAGCTTTCAAACAATTTAATCTAGATGAAAAGCCTGACAATAATCTTGTATTTCTCGGGCTTGCCGCAATGGAAGACCCGCCGCGCAATGAGGTCAGGGACGCGATAAAATTATGCAGGAAAGCAGGCATCGATGTCAAGATGATAACAGGTGACAGCAGGGACACAGCCGTTTCCATAGGTCATGAAATTGGACTGACGGGCGAGGTAATGTCGGGTGAGGAGATCGATGCCTTGACTGACAAGAGGCTTTCGGAGGCTGTCAGAAGAACGTCCATATTCGTCCGCGTCAGGCCCGAGCACAAGATGCGCATCGTGGCGGCGCTGAA
>DATDUC010000030.1:0-2772 GCA_035290545.1 archaeon
TACTCTTTATTGAGTGGGTTGCAATCAAATCTTTCTCTATGCAGTGAAACTTTTCCGGTACCACGACATCTGATAACTCTGCCTTGAGGGAAAGTCCATTGTCCTTTTTGAATTTCCAGATGTTACTGTTTAATTCCATTAGGTCTTCTTTGGAAAAGTCAGTAAAATGTTTTACATGTAATAGTTTTGGAAACTCTTCAAGATGAATGTCTTTTTCGTAGAGGTCGCTGTAAATCTTCGATGTTATGAAGGGCACCACGGGCGCAAGCAGCTTCAGCAGGGTTTGCATGCAATAATGCAACGCAAATAAAGCAGATGTCTGCTCGCTGCTGGTAAATTTTCCATGCTCGTTGTAAGCACGGTTTTTAACCAGTTCGAGATAGTGCGAAGCAAAGGTTTCCCACAGGAAGTTCTTAAGACGAATTCCAGGATTATGAAAATCATAGCGGCTGTAGTATTTCTCACTGTAATCTACAAGAGTGTTCATTTCGTTTATTATCCATTCGTCCAGTGGCTGTAAGTTTGTATGCTTTCCCTGTGGAAATATGGAGACAAATTTTGCCACATTCCACATTTTTGTAAGTGTTTTTCCCGCACCCTCTATACGTTCAAAGGAACACTTAAGGTCGCCTTCGGCTAGGTTGCCCTCAACAGCACACCAGATGCGGAACGGCTCGGCTCCGAAGCGCTCAAGTATTTTGTGCGGGTCTATTACATTTCCCACGCTTTTTGACATCTTTTTGCCTTTCTCATCAACTATGTGGCGATGTAACCATACGTCATCAAATATAGTTTTTCCTGTTATATGATATGCTTTGAGCAGGGTGTAGAATAACCAGGTGCGCACTATTTCCATGCCTTGCGGTCGGAGTGTGCATGGCGCATGCTTGAAAAAATCCGTGCCATATTTCAAAATATAAAGTGGTGAATTGGCAGAATCGAACCAAGTATCAAATACACGCTCTTCGCCACGGAACTGGCTTGCTCCGCATTTCTTGCATTTGACAGCATGACGCCCTTCAGGCGTCGTACGGCTTGGCTGCTCATGCCAGGGCTGGACATACTTTCCTTTTTCTGCAAGCAAGATTTCACCACATTTACAATACCAGATTGGTATTTCCGTGGCATAGAACCTTCTTCGTGATATAGGCCAGTCGATGGTTATGGAATCTATCCAGTCCAAGAGAATCTGGCGGCTATGGGAAGCATGAAAATTCATTTCCTCAGCAATTCTTCTCATTTCTTTTTTGAATTCCACCTGCTTGAGATAGAATTCAGGCATGGAGATAAATTCAACGGGATGTTTTGAGCGCTCGCAGATAGGTGTTCTGTGCTCCAGCTGCTTCTGGCGTACAAGAAGCTCCTTGCCCTTGAGCTCATTTATTACAGCTTCACGCGCGTCCTTCACTGTTAATCCTGAGAGAAAGCTGGCGTTCTTGTTCATGTGGCCGTTCTCATCTATTGCAATCACAGGGTCCAGTTTCATCTCCCTGAAGAAGCGTATGTCAGTCTGGTCGCCCATGGAACACATCATCATCAGGCCAGTCCCTTTGTCCATTTCTGCAAATGGGTGACTTCTTATGGGAACTTCTTTTTCAAAGAGCGGTGTTATAGCAGTCTTGCCTTCGAGATATTTGTATCGAGGGTCTTCTGGGTTGAATATGACCATGCCGCATGTGCAAATGAGCTCTGGGCGTGTGGTGCCTATTATTATCTTCTCGCCGGTCTCTTTTACAGTAAATATTATATCGTTGAATGTGGCTGGTAGGTCAGCATATTCTATCTCAGCATCAGCTATCGTCGTGCGGCAGCCAGGGCAGTAATTGTTGATGCGCTCGTCTTCATATATCAGACCCTTGTTCCACAAATCGATGAAAGTTGCTTGCGTCAAAGCCCGATATTCGGGAGAGTCGGTGAAATACATGTCTCCGACGTCATTTCCTTTTTCCCAGGAGTTGAAGCTTATACCCAGCTTTAGAAAAGAATCGATTGACTCGCTACTTGATTCCTCAAGAAGCTTTTTGCAGTGCTCTATGAATTTTTCCCTTGGTGTATGTGCCAGAGATATTTTAAATTTTTTCTCCGCAGCCATTTCTATTGGCAGACCATTCCGGTCAAGGCCAAGTGGGAATAATACGGATTCGCCTTTCATACGATGGAAACGGGCAAACATGTCCATAAGCGTGTATGTAAAAGCATGACCTATGTGGATGGGTGTGTTAACATAAGGTGGTGGGGTGTCTATTGAGAATACTCTTCCAGACTTCGTCGTTTTCTTGTTTAACTGGAATTTATACACGTCACTTTTTTTCCATGCATCATAGATAGGATTTTCAAATTCTTTTGACCAATTCTTCTCTTTTATCTTGGGTTCCATTTTCATCACGATAATGATTTATTACGTTAATATATTTTATAAGCGCCAAAAATAGCAATGATGGCTATACTTTACCAGGTCCGCGATACTTTGTTATAGCAAGCGTCTTTGCGTCAATGGTCATGAAATCTTCAGCGTGTATTGTTTTCACTTTTGTGGCGTCCTGTATTATCTTTTCTTGTTTCCATAGATTTGAGCGCATGAACCAGAAAGAGAAATGTGTTAGTATAACAATTTCAGGCTTTTTTTTCATCGCATTCAGGAGACTTATTATACCGTCAACACTCATATATCCAGGACGTTTTGCAACTTGACCTTTTGGTATTACAACATTGATTATCAGAAGATTGCAGCCGTCATAGTATTTTTCCATGCCTTTGTAATAGGCGCTGTCT
>DATDUC010000031.1:0-4390 GCA_035290545.1 archaeon
GAGTATAACATAACACCATCGATAAGCAGCTCATTTACCCGTGAGGTTGGGTGTGAAAATTACATCAGTACAGGAAGTTGGACGCCTGGTGTTTCTGGAAATTATACAATATGCGGAACCATAACCAGCTCTACAACAAACAACACAAATACAACTAACGATATGACATGCAAAACAATCGAAGTTACAGATACCCCACCGCTTAGTTGCAGTCTTTCTGTTAAGCTTCTGTCACCTGATGTAGTCAACAGCACACAGACTCTAAACTACGACATATTTGTAAACGACACTTCATGCAACCAGACATCCCATGACATAGTAGTAGAGTACTGGATAGAGGATATGTTCGGCTACTATGTAAAAGAGAGGATAAACACAACCCAGACCATGACCTGCTCGAAAACCATAAACCGTCAGTGGACGCCAGATGACATAAGCGGCACCGAAGGCTATAAAATATTTACAAAGCTAACGTCCCCAGGCTGTAGTGATGTAAGTCAAAGCGATGACGAAAGCTCGAAAATAATAGTAGTTCGCGGCACGAGTCAGCAGGACTCATCTCTGGAAATAACAGGGTCTGACAGCGAAGCCAAATATGGGGAAGATGTAAATGTAAACCTCTATGTTTTCCGGAACAGTACAGACAAATATTCTATTGATATTTGGGTAAGGAAAAACACAACCAAATTAAGCGAAGTCACAACATTTCACGCTAAATCAAAAAATACCAAGTACAACTTAACTCTGCCAGTTCGCATAAAACCCAACTGTGATAGTACCTATGAAGACGGCACCTATATTGTATTTGCAGAGGGTCTCGACAAGAACAGCACCCGCAACATAACAATAAAAGGCATTTCTTCAGCTTTTTGTAAAACTGTTCAAGTATCATCCAGCAGTGGTGGAGGCGGAAGTGGTGGAAGTGCTACTACAGCCACTGTAAGTCATTCTCCCATGGAATTAATATCTTACCCGGAAACCGTCTACATTGGCAAGGAATTCGAAATCACCATAAAAGTAAATTCTTCTGTGAAGAAACCATTCAGCATTTATTCCTATGTATACAAAGGCAATAATCCTGTTTCAGAAGGCGGCTGGACTCCAAACAGAAAGGAAGTAACAGAAAACCTTCCGTTAATCTCCTTGAAGAATACAGTAGAGAAAGGTACAGAACCAGGAACCTACAATCTACGAGTCCGTCTTAAAACTGACAAAGAAGAAGACATAACAAAAGAAGTGTACGTTGTTCAGGAACCGGTTAAAATTGTAAATAATACTATCAGCATAAACAGTAACAATGAAACCCTAAGCAGCCAGAAAGAAAATAAATCATCGGTTACGGGTCTTTTAGTTTCCAAGAGTTCTGATATTAAAAAGCATGCTGTGCTTATTTATCTGCTGTCAAAAATAAAACTTCCTAGATTATTTTAAGTCTTCCTTCCATCTTCTATTATGTTCGTCAAAAACGAAGCTGCAATAAAAGTCGGCAAATACCTGGTTGTTGCAGACGTGCATATAGGAATTACAAAGTACCTGTGGCAATCTGGTGTCTCGTTGCCGAGCCAGGTAAAAGCAATGGCTCTAAGGCTGAATAAACTGAAAAAACTCACCAAAACAAACGAACTTATCATATTGGGTGATCTTAAGCACAAAATAACCGGTATAAGTATGCAGGAGAGAAAGGAAGTGCCAGAATTCCTTAGAATGTTAAAGTTCAGTAAAATAACAGTAATAAAAGGTAACCACGATGGTTTCATAGAAAAACTGACAAAAAACATAAAAAAAGTTTCTGTAAAAAAATCCCTAGTTGTAGGGGATTATTTTTTTACTCACGGCCACAGAATTGTAAAAACAAAGAAGAAGATAATAGTTGTCGGTCATAATCACCTCTGTGTGAAGTTTCAGGATGATGTAGATGCTGTATACAATGAGCCCGTATGGGTTCGTGGAAAAGCAGGGGACAATAAAATTATTATTATGCCGGCTTTCAATGACCTATGTGGATATTACGCTGCGAACAAGGGAAAATTTAATGGTCCTGTAGCATCCAAATTAAAGGGAAATGCGCATGTATATCTGTTAGACGGAACAGACATCGGACGGATAAGAGATTTAAAGGTAAAGGAATAGCGACAATGTCGCAGGTGAGAAAATGGTATTCAAATCTTTTTCAGAAAAGATGCAGAAACTGATAAAGGACAAAGGATTCCTGGAGCCAACCTTAGCCCAGAAACTCGGTATTCCAGAAATAGCTAGCGGCAAGAATGTCCTTGTGATAGCGGCCACGGGTATAGGAAAAACGGAAACAGCTATGCTGCCGCTGCTTGACAAAATTTATCTTGATAAGGCAAAGCCCATAGCCCTTCTCTATATTACTCCACTCAAATCATTGAACCGTGATCTTCTTGATAGAATATTCTGGTGGGCCGACAAGCTTGATATAGAAGTCTCTGTGCGACATGGCGACACTGATCAGAAAGAACGCACTTCCCAGAGAGAAGCGCCACCTCAGTGCTTGATAACCACGCCGGAAACTTTGCAAGCAATATTAACAGGGAAGATATTTCGTGAGCACCTGAAAAATGTAAAATATGTTGTTGTCGATGAAATTCATGAGCTTGTTGAAAGCAAGCGTGGCGTCCAGCTTTCCCTAGGTCTTGAACGATTGCGTGATATAGCCGGCAACTTCCAGCGGATAGGTCTGTCAGCCACAGTAGGTTCGCCGGAGATTGTAGCAGAATTCCTCGGTGAGAACGTAAAGATAATTCGTGCCGAGTCGGAAAAACGCTATGATATACGCGTAGAAACACCAAAACCTTCTCTGACTGACCAGGAAGTTGCCGATGAACTTGTTATCGGTGTGAATACAACAGCGCGTCTCCGCCGTATTTATGATTTAATTCAGTCCCACAAAAGCGTCCTTGCATTTACCAATACGCGAGAGACAGCAGAAGTCATATCATCACGCCTGACCAGATTAGACAAGCAGCTGAAGCAAACCGTTCATCATGGTTCCCTGTCAAAAGAAGGTCGGATAAAAAGTGAGCAGGCTTTCAAAAAACAAGAGCTAAAGTCATTGATAGCTACGAGCTCACTCGAACTTGGGATAGACATAGGCTCCATAGATCTGGTAATACAATATTTATCACCTCGTCAGGCCACAAGATTAATCCAGCGTGTCGGCCGTGCAGGTCATAAGGTAGGTGAAGTCAGTAAGGGGATAATTTTATCTGGTGATGAAGATACTTTTGAATCAGCTGCCGTTGCTAATCGTGCCGCAAACAAGCAGCTTGAAAAAATAAAAACTCACCAGATGGCGTTCGATGTTCTATCAGGACAAATACTTGGCATGGCTTTGAGCGATTATGAGCTGCCAGCAGAAAAAGTATACGAAACAGTAAAACGTTCCTACATGTACAAAGACATAACAAAGAAGGAGATAGATTCTCTGCTGAAATTCATGGCCGAACTTAGATTAATATGGCTCGACGACCAGGATAAAATAATTAAGCGTCGCCGCAAAGGTTGGACATCTTATTTCGAAAATCTATCGACAATACCGGCCTCTGTAAAATTCCGCGTAATATCCATAATACAAAACGAACCCATAGGAACTTTGGATGAAGCTTTTGTTGCCGAGCATGGTCAGTCTGGCAACAAGTTTATATGCGCTGGCCGTGCCTGGAAAATAATACAAGTTGAAAATGGGAAAGTTATTGTTGAGCCTGTGGATGACATAGAATCAGCCATACCATCATGGGAAGGCGAGCTTATTCCTGTCTGTTTTGACGTTGCTCAGGACGTCGGTCGTTTAAGAAAAATAGCAGCCAGTGAAGATATTACAAAATTAAAGGCCCACTATAATGTTGACACTGAATCTGCTAAGGAAATGGTAGAAATAATGAAAAAGCACAAACCATTTCCAGTGCCAGATGATAAGACAATTCTAATAGAAACTTACAAGGATTTTATTATAATTCACAGTTGCTGGGGCTCGCTTGTTAACGATACAATAGGCCGCTATATCGCTTCAATGATTACAGCCGAGACTGGCGTTGCTGTCAACATGAAAAACGATCCATATCGCATAATTCTTCAGACCGTTGCAGGAGGCGAAAGGGTAAAGGAACTTTTAGAAAATGCAGAAAATATAGAATCACTTCTTACAACATCCTTAGAACGTTCCTCCATGTTCAAGTGGCGCTTTCTGCACGTTGCCCGCAGGTTTGGTGTGATATCGCGCAACGCAAAGTTCGACAAGATTAACATGAACAAGATAGTCAAGACGTACTACGACAGTCCAATCTATAAGGAAACTCTCCGTGAGCTTTTCTTAGAGAAGATGGATATTGAAAATGCAAACAAGGTAATAGAAAAAATGCAGGAAAAG
>DATDUC010000032.1:0-2724 GCA_035290545.1 archaeon
AGGCCGAGATAGCTCTCAAGAAAGATATAAAGTACAATCAGGAACTTGAGTTTGAAATATGACTTTTTAATGTGTTTGATCCAAAAATCATTGTGAGTAAAAAGTGTTGACCATAATACTTCCGACTTATAACGAGCGTGACAACATTGAAGCATCCGTGAATAGAATAGTTCAATCCGGGATCGATGCCCACATACTCATTATTGATGACAACTCTCCGGACGGCACGTGGAAAATCGCTAAAAAAATTAAGAAATACAACAAAAACGTATCGGTCGTCAGAAGAGACTTCGAAAGAGGGTTAGGATCTGCTATAAAACTCGGCCTCACCACATCTGACGGGATTATTGGAGTAATGGATGCGGATCTTAGTCACGACCCTTCGATATTGCCTCATATAGCAAAAAAATTCGAGGAAGGTGCAGATTTCGTGATAGGATCAAGATACATACATGGCGGCGGCGTGGATGAATGGGGATTCTACAGAAGGGTAATATCCAAGATAGCCACCTTCATGGTAAGACCCATTACACATGTGAAGGACCCGCTGTCTGGATATTTTTTCGTCAAAAAAAGCGTCGTGAATTCGTTGGAAATAAATCCAGAAAGTTGTAAGATATGCCTTGACATACTTGTCAGAGGAAACTACAAAAAAGTGTGCGAAATACCATACCTCTTTGTTAACAGAAGATTTGGAAAGTCAAAAATACTTAATTCGTCCCAAATACTAAAATACATGAAATATGTCGTGTACCTCTATTATTTCAGATTAAAGAAGTGCATCTCATGAGAAAAACAAAAACCATTCCGTTCATAATAAGCATAATAATAGTATTGGCTCTTATCTATTTTTCCGACCCGTATAGGATATATATATCCATATTGTCTGCAAACAAGGTGTACATACTACTCGCATTGTTTATTTCTGTAATAAATATATTCCTTCGAGCACTAAAATGGAAGGTTATATTAGGAAAAAGTGTCGGCTTCTTTGAGCTCATGCCTATACAGCTTTTCGGTATGACTATAAGCAGCTTCACTCCGGGAAAAATAGCCGAGCCCGCGAAAGCTGTTCTTCTTAAGTTAAGGAAGGGAATACCAGTATCTGAATCTCTTCCAACCGTCATATGGGAGAGGATAAATGACGTCCTTTCCACTATGCTTCTTTCTATCGTAGCCATACAAGCGATAAGCATAAGATCTGACATACTATTGTTAGGGGCTGCCAGTTTAGTGTTCTTCGTGGTGGTAATTTCTGTTGTTGTTTTGGCTATGAAGAGCAAAAAATTTGGTTTGAGGGTTTTTTTCATACTTAGAAAGCTACCGCTGATGAAGTATGTATCGGATGATTTTGTAGACAGATTCTATTCCATAAAAACAGGGAAAATTTCCATCATAAAGAGCTTTGTAATAACATTTGTCGCGTGGGCTTTGGAAGGCGCCATTTTGGGGGTTGTTCTAGCTTCTATGGGAGTAAGCATCAACTTCATCCTTCTTGCCGGAGTAATAGCACTCTCAATACTAATAGGCACTGCATCTTCTCTGCAAGGAGGAATAGGATCATCAGAATTCGTCATGATAGTTTTATTGGGTATTGCGGGTGTAGGTGGGGCGGCTGCGGTTTCTGGCGTATTCCTATATAGGATAGTGAGTTTCTGGTTCGCGTCTGTTGTAGGGGGCGCAGCGTTCCTATATCTTAGCAGGAAAATCGACATGAAATCATTTCTAAAATAATCTCCATGTGTTGGAAAATGCAAAAATCAATAAGTCTTTTTTCGGCATATTAACCCAAGACCTGCTGAATTTGTCATAGTCAAAATTTCTTAAGCGCTCCATGTGATGACCGAACTTCCTAAATATGGAATTGACGTCGTCATCAGACAACCTAGAATATATATTCCTTACAATGATCTGCTTCCTTATCTCCCACGCAATTTCCTGTTTCCACGACTTTTCATACTGTGAAAGGAATTTACTGTCGAATCTTTTTCTTGAAACTGCATCATTTATAACAGAAGCTGCACAACCTGCGCCTGTTGCGGAAAAAACTATCCCGCCGCCTGTAAGTGGTTTGTTTTGTCCGCAGGCATCCCCTACAAGGATGCAGCGATTACCAAAGCTCTTTGTCATGCCTGTTGGTATCATATAAGCGTAAGTCTTACCTGGCCTAAATTCCATGTCATAAACGAAATTCTTCATGCATTGCATAGCTCCCGATCCTGCCATGAGTCCGTATTCGTCGCTTTGCGGTATTACCCATGAGAAAAAATCAGGAGAATACTTCTTGCAAAAGAAAGTCTTTATATGTCCTTTTTTCAGGCCGCTTTCCTTTATCATCATGCCAATAGAGAGTCTAGGAGCCGGTATGCCGGATAGCTTTCTGACAGAAGACGTGGCGCCATCACATCCTACCAACATTCTCCCTTGGTACTCTGATTTGTTTGTCCTGACAGTAACACAAGACTCGCCATTCTCCATTGAAACCAAAGTCTCATTTCTCATATCAGCATGTTTTTTTGCTTCCCTGATGCAAAATTTTGCGAGCCTCTCCCTATGAAGTATGTGTGCAAATGGCTTCTCATCACGCAGGAAGAAAGAATTGCCGTTTGGCGGCACAAGCTCCATCTCGGTTATTTCATGTCTTACAAATTTTGTGCCATAGTGATCCACGAATTTCCTAGATACTATTCCGGAATCCTTCGGAAGGACCTTTTTATTCTTTTC
>DATDUC010000033.1:0-13184 GCA_035290545.1 archaeon
AACAACTGCTAAATGAAACTAAGGCAAATCTTGTTATTTTACAGGCGGAAAAAGATGTGTGCCTAGCTTCTTTGAACTATACAGATAATGATCTAAAGGTTTGCCAAGGTGTCCTGAGTTCCAAAGCTACACTACTCAACACATGCGATACAGAAAAAACATCACTAAATAATAGCTTAACTAATACTGTTTCTTCGTTGAACGCATGTAAGACAGAAAAGGATTCTGCAATTCAAACTTCCAGGCAGCTTGTTAGAAATTCAGTTAAAGCCATATGCTGTAGCTATGGCGATGTGCAGGTAGGTTTTGTAAGAAACTGGGATATCTTTAATGACAGCATAACATGCACAGGAATTTACACGGTCAACTGCGGCACTGGCCAAACAAATTACTAGTTAAGCTCAAGGCTAATTTATTTCAGCTTTTTAAACTTAAGGCGAAAACAAATAGTAGAAGTGGGCATAGAGGACCAGGTTTCTGGTGCTCGTCTAGCTTCTTGTGATTATTATGTCAAAGAAAAACAAAGATAACAAAGAGCAAAATACAGAAGACATAGAAAGCAATGAATATGTTGAGCCAGAGCCAGTCAAGGAAATAGTTGACTGTGCTCTTGAGGAGAACAAGGTAGTTGCTGCGGAAAAAAGTGAATATGTTTATGAACCCGGATACTATGGAAAACAGCTTGGTGGTAGGCTTGAGCTTGCGCTGGTAGAAGCTGTCCTATTGCTAAAACGCGGTAGAATACGTGTGGCTTTTCAGGAAAAACAAATGGACTTCAAGTCTCTTTATGACCATGCTGCTTCGCTCGACAAAAGGTTTACGGAGCGCTATCGTGTCTATGAGGACCTCAGGGAAAGAGGTCTCCTGGTAAGGACAGGCTTCAAGTTCGGTTGTGATTTTCGTGTTTATGAGCGTGGCGTTCAGCTCAAGAAAGGTCCTAAATCTGCAAAGGAGCACACAAAATGGATAGTTTTCTGTGTACCTGAAGACTATACAATGTCTTTCCAGGAACTCTCGAGAAGTGTGCGTCTGGCTCATAATATAAGGGCGCGTATGCTGTGGGCAATCGTTGATAACGAAGGTGATGTTACCTATTATCAGATAACGCGCCATAAACCATAGGTGATAAAAATGACTGTAAAGAATGTGATGATCAAAAACGTCGTATGTGTAAATTCTAGTGAAACCGTTTCTTCGGCGCTTAGCAAAATAAAGAAACATAAAGTAAACCAACTTCCTGTCTTGGACAATAACAATTATCGTGGGATGTTCACATTGAAAAATGTTGTGACGAAGAATATGGACCCAACGACGGCAAAGTGTGGTAACCTCATAATCAACACGCCAAGTCTGGCAAGCGAGGATACGTTAGAAAACGCTGCCCATGCCATATTAAATTCTGGTATGAGGGCGCTTCCTGTAATAGAAAACAACCTAGTAGTAGGAATAGTTTCAGAATCCGACATAATTTCTTCCATCGAAAGAATTTCCCGCGACCTTCTTGACATGGAGATTGGAAAAATTGCAACTGAGTGTGAATATGTCTCAAAAAAAGATAAAATAGGAAAAGTTAGAAACATTATGATTTACAAAAACGTCTCGCGTGTGCCTGTTGTTGAGCAAAATAAAATAGTTGGAGTTGTCAGTTCGATAGATCTCATAAAACTACTCGATGGTAAGGAATCCATTCAATCCCGCGGAGGCAAGCCTCATGGAAATGTTGCGAAGGAGAAAATAAATATTGAAGATACCCTGGTTGAAAGTATAATGCATTCTCCTGTTGTTGTTAGCAGTGCAACTCAGTTAAAGAGTGTACTTGCTTCCATGAAAGAATATGAAGAAGCTATAGTTTCCAATGGTAATGTAAAAATAATAACACCGAAGGATATTCTAGAGCTCATCGTAAGCAGACCTACAACGGAAACTCATGTTCAGATAATTGGTCTTGACGACGAGAACCCACAATTTAAATTAAAAACACAGCAAACTGTCGATGACTTCATGCAAAAAATGAATAAGATGGTTGAACGTATACAATACTTGTTCGTGCACGTGGAAAAGACCCATAAAGGTGGCACAAGACAAAAATATTCCATACGCACAAGATTTGGCACACCCATGGGTATGTTTGTTGCGAAGGCAGAGGGTTGGAATCCCGCAACAGTTGCCCAGGAACTCATGAACAACCTAGAGAAAGAAGTAATCAAAAAATACGGAAAAAGACGCACAGATATCAAAAAGCGTCGATTGTTGAACAAAAGAAGGTAATCAAACAAAATTCTTTTTAGATTTTATCTAATTATAAAAAAGAAAAAATAGCTGCTAAATTTATATGTCTCTTCCTTTCACTGTTGATCTTCTATTAGCTTTAGCGCGCTCTACGGCTCTGTCTACAAGGCGTATTACTTCCCTGCTAAGAGCTTCTGCAGCGTCGCCACCAAGATTCACTTTCTTTTTCTTTGCGTATTCACGAACCTTGCTCTTTACAACAAGCATTTCTACTTTTGCCATTTTTTCACCTCTTTATTATTTTATTTAGCATTACTTTTAAGCTATTTCACAAGTGTTCCAAGGCTGTCGAGATCCTCTCCATCGAGAAATCTTTGAAGAACTTCCTGCAAATTTACAATTTTTACTCTTATTTGCTTCATGGAATCACGGTCACGCAAGGTAACGGTCTTCTCCTGAAGCGTATCGTGATCAATGGTTATCGAAGCTGGCACACCTATCTCATCCATACGTCTGTAGCGGCGTCCTATGCTACCAGAATCGTCATAAAAAACAGAGAATCTTTGTTTCATTAAAGCCTTGATCTCTTCGGCTTTCTTATCAAGACCGTCCTTGTTCACAAGTGGGAAAACCGCACAATCAAATGGTGACAGCATGCGCGGGAAGGCAAAAAATGTTCTCTCTTTGTCTTCTCTATAGGAGAGCTCGAGAAGTGCATAAATATTTCTGTCTACTCCAAAGCTTAGCTCAAGCACATGGGGTACCAGTTTCTTGTTGTCAGCAAAGACAGAAAGATCCTGTTTTGAAAACTTCTGGTGACCCATCAGATCGTGGTCGGTTCTATAATGAACCCCACCAACTTCTACGAAACCTCCTAGGCTCTCCAATTTTATTTCTATATCCCAGTGGTACTTGTTATAGAATGCTTTCTCCTCGTCTGACAGTTCTTTAAATCTGAATATTTCCTTCGGTATCTTCAGTACATCAAGAAAGAAGTGCTGAACCTTTGCCATGTGAAAAACATAAAATTCCGGTAGGTGTTTTGTCATTTCCTCACAAGTAACCTGATCAATCTTTCCTTCATCACGATTTCTGACTGGGTACACGAGGAGCTTATAGTCCTTGACCTCTGAGAATTTTGGGTGTTGTTCTATTTTTTCTGGGTCAAAAAATATCTGTAATTCGGCTTGTGTAAATTCACGCATTCTTATCAAAAGGTTTCTAGGACTTATCTCATTCCTGTAAGCTCTTCCTATTATGGCAAGGCCAAGCGGGAGCTTCTTGCGCAAACACTCAAACTCGCGGTTGAAATTCACATAAGCGCCCTGTGCTGTCTCGCCACGTAAATAAGCTTTTACATCATTACCTATCATTACAGGAAACATCAAATTAAGGACACCTATCTCTTCCAAAGGGCCTTTGCATTTGGTGCACTTTACATTATTCTTCTTTATTACTTCTGCCAGGTCGTTGAGTGATATGCCTTCAAAGTTTTCCTTTAACTGCTCCTCCAGCAGCTTATCAGCTCTTTCCATGTTACCGCATTTTTTGCATTTTACTACAGGATCGACAAAAGAATCAACGTGTCCAGAGGCCTGCCATACCCTTTCATGCATAATTTCCGTAGGGCTTATTTCAAAAAAATTGTCATCTAAGCCAAGAAAGAATTTTCTCCAAATATTTTCCCATTTATTTTTGAGCGCTGTTCCTAAATGAGCGTAATCATAAAAACCAGACAAGCCGCCGTAAATTTCAGATGACGTCCAGAAAAAACCGCGCCGCCTGGATATCTCTTCTATCTTGTTTTCTTTATGCATAATATCACTAGTGTTGTGGTTGGTAAATTATGTTTATATGTACATTAAACGCTTTTAATTAAACTTATAATTCATCAAGAGGTCTTTATTGCAAAAAACCTATAAAACCACCAGAAACATAGAGTGATAATATGTATGCTTTGACGGAAGAGGGAATAAAATACCTGAAACAGGGATTGCCTGAAAAGAGACTTATAGAGCTGCTGAAGGAGAATAATGGTCTGACTATGAAGGAAGCCACCAAAGAATTGGGTGGGGAGTTTGCTATAGCACTTCAGTGGTGTAAAAAATACAAATGTATAGCTATAACAGACGGTAAGCTGATGTTGGTCGATGATGTGCCAAGCGAGACTAGGCATCAAGAGACTTCATTAAAGGAAATCGCAGCTGGCAGAAATCCCGAAGAACACATTCTTCAGATACTTATTCAGAGGAAGCTTGTAGAAAAGGAAAGTGAAGGTATAGTAAAGCAGGCGGAGAAGTTTGTTGGAAAGGAAATAACAAATCTTAATACAGAATTGATAAAAACCGGTATGTGGAGAAAGGTAAAACTTAAGCCATATAACGTTGAAACTCATGGGAAGAAAATATACATAGGGAAACAGCATCCCTACAACCGCTTTCTGCAGAGCGTTCGTCGCAAACTAGTTGAGATGGGCTTCCAGGAAATGAAAGGGCCTACTGTGGAATTAGAATTCTGGAACTTTGATGCATTGTTCCAGCCACAAAATCATCCAAGCCGAGACTGGACACAAACATATTCTCTCAAAAGTCCGAAGGAAGGGACACTACCAGACAAGGCTTTAGTTGAAAAGGTAAAGATGACTCATGAAAATGGATGGAAAACAGGCAGTACTGGGTGGGGCTACAAATGGGACCCGACAAAAGCTGCGCGTCTGATGCCAAGAGCTCATGGAACTGCTCTTTCTGCAAGAACGTTGTCAAACTGTCCTGTCATACCGGGAAGATATTTTGCCATATCAAGATGCTATAGACCTGACATAATAGATATGACCCATGGTGTGGAATTCAACCAGACCGAAGGTATTGTAATTGATGAGTCTTTGACATTCAAGAACTTACTTGGTGTGCTAAAAGAGTTTGCTCTTGAATTCGCCGGGGCAGAAAAAGTGAAATTCCTTCCAGATTATTACCCTTTCACAGAGCCGTCAGTGCAAATGTCTGCAAAGCACCCACAACTTGGGTGGGTAGAGCTTGGTGGGGCAGGAATCTTCCGCGAGGAATTAACAAAGCCGCTTGGTGTAGATGCGCCGGTAATTGCTTGGGGCCTCGGTATCGACAGGCTTGCCATGTTCAAGCTAGGGATAAATGACATACGTAATTTGTTCAGCCAAAATCTTGACTGGTTAAGAAAACAGGTGATTGTCTAATGCCGAAAATAGATGTTTCTCATAAGGATCTTTGCAATCTGATAGGCCGCAAGCTGTCTGCAGAGCAGTTGGGAGATGAGGTGCTTTTTGCCAAAGCTGAGCTGGATGAGGTAAATGGTGATGCATTTAAGATAGATATAAAGGATACTAACCGACCTGATCTTTGGAGTGCAGAAGGGGTTGCAAGGGAAATAAGAGCCAAATACAAGCCTGGTATCCCAAAATATGATGTTAGAAAATCTCCTTTTGTTGTAAATGTTGAGAAAAGTGTTGAAACAGTACGCCCCTATACGGCTTGTGCCGTTGTCAAGGGTTTGAAAATAAACGATACAACAATGTCACAGCTGCTGCAGCTGCAGGAAAAGGTGGCGGGAACATTTGGCCGCAACAGAAAAGAAGTTGCCATTGGTGTCTACGACCTTGGAAGAATAAAATTTCCTATAACTTACAAAGCAATAAGCCCGGATGGAATAAGATTTGTTCCGCTTGATTTCAAGGAAAAGATGACACCCAAGGAAATTCTAGAAAAACACCCAAAGGGTAAAGAATTTGGTCATCTTCTTGCAGGCAAGAGCATGTATCCGCTGTTCATTGACGCTGAAGGCGAAGTATTGTCAATTCCACCAATCATAAATTCTGATCACAGCGGAAAAGTTACGGAAAAAACTACTGATATCTTCATAGAGTGCAGTGGTTTTGATAAAAAATTTCTTTATACAGCACTGAATGTTTTGGTGTCTGCCTTGCATGAGCGTGGCGGGATTATATATGGTGTCAAAGTGGTTTATGGTAAGCAGTCTTCAGTTACGCCAGACCTCACGCCAAAAAAATTCCGGGTAAGTGTTGATTACATAAACAAGATTTCAGGTTTGCAACTTCCTGTGAAAGATGTGGTAAAGCTTCTAGAAAAGTCACTCTATGTCGCCACGGCAAAGGGGAAGAATATTGAACTGCTTTATCCTGCTTATCGTCAGGACCTGATGCATGAGAGGGATGTTGTGGAAGATGTACTCATAGCTTATGGTTTCAACAAAATCGAGCCTGTTATTCCAAAATTAATTACAAAGGGAGGCATATTCAAGGAACAATCTTATATTGAAAATATTTCAGAAATAATGACCGGTGCTGGATTTCAGGAAATTCTATCATATACCCTCACGAATGTAGAAAACGTATTCCAAAGAATGGAAACCAAAGGTGAAGCAGTCGAACTAGAAAATCCCATGTCTGCCAACTGGTCTGTATTCAGAACGTGGCTTCTGCCAGGAATACTGGAATTTTTATCAAAGAACAAGCATGTGGAATATCCTCATAGTGTTTTTGAAACCGGAAATGTCGTACTGCGTGACAACTCCAGCACAAGAGCAAAAGATGTGACAAAACTAGCCGCAGCTGTTTCTGCAACGATTGTAAACTATGAGACTATTTCATCCTATCTTGATGCGTTGCTGAAAAATCTTGGTATCGAATACACTTTGAGAAAAAATACACACCCAAGCTTTGCCGAAGGCAGGTCTGCTGAAATAGTTTCCTGTGGAAAACATCTGGGTCTGATAGGAGAAATACACCCTGCTGTTCTCAATAACTGGACCCTTGAAAAACCGGTCGTTGCTTTTGAAATTGATCTGGAAGAAGTTTTTGAACTACTAAGGAAAAAATAAAGTACTCGAATTTAAACATTTGTTGTCCATATTTTATTATGATATACATAGCGTCAGACAAGCACGGCTACAAAACTATCAAAAGTGTTGAAACATTTCTAAAGAAAAATAAAATTAATTACCAAAATCTTGGAGTACTTTCTGATGGAGAAAATATCAAATTAGAAATAATGATACCGAAAGTAGTAAAAAACGTGCGTAAAGACAAGTTTAGCAAAGCGATTGTATCTTGTGGTACTGGAGTAGGTATAGAAGTCGGTGCAAATAAATTCAGTGGTATACGAGCTTGTCTAGCAACAAACGAAAAAATAGCGGAATGGTCACGAACTTACGATGATTGTAATATTCTTTGCTTATCTGGTTGGGACAATAGTAAGAAAGAAATAAACAAAATATTGAAAGTGTGGCTAACTACAAAATATGATGGTAGTAAAAATAGGGCAAAAATGTTTAAGGTATTTGACAAATGGCACTAAACTACATATTTCTGTCTTAACAACGTCTTGCAGCCATTTTACCTTTAACAGGAGAAATATCCCTCTCGGCGTCTTTACGTTTTTTCTTCATGTTATCTGCCCATGAACGGAAACATTTTCTTGTACCATGGCATGCTAGGCTTGAATCGGTGCTCCTCGCCAACAAGTCCTGCTGCTATACGCATTATTTCGTTGCTTGCAACTGCGTTTGGATTGTGATTAACTACCGGGATTCGTATCGCGACAGCGCGCTGAACTGCAATGTCTTCTGGAACCTCACCAAGAAAATTTACATTATCGAGCATGCTCAATATATCCCTTCTGGTCATCTCATGACTTTTTCCGCTTACGCGATTTATTATGAAACCTGCTGTGCGGGTTCCAAGTTGCTCTGCAACTTTAACCGCTTTTAGAGCATCTGTAACAGCAGATATTTCCGGGTTTGTAACTATTAATATTTCGTCAGCTGCCTCAATGGCTGCAAGCGTTTCGCGACCCAGACCAGCTGAGGCGTCAAGAAGTATTAGCTCTGCGCTGCCCAGCAGGTCAAGAAGTGCGTTTGGCAAGTCTTTTGAATCGACTCCACGCATGTCTCGCAACGAAATTCCAGCGGGCACTATTCGAACTCCACTTTCGTGACTATAGACAGCATCCTTTATGTTTGCCCGACCCTTCAGGACGTCGTGGAGTGTTACAGGATAAAGAGGGACACCAAGATGCATGCCTAAACTTGGTGTTGTAAGATTGGCATCGAGAATTATAACATTTTTGCCCATCTTGGCAAGAGCTGTGCCTAGGTTTGCGACCATGGTAGTTTTTCCAACACCGCCTTTCCCAGAAACAACAGCTATGATTCTCGTCATTTGACCACTATGTAATAACTTATCATTAATACATTTAAATTGTAAAAATGAGCGCGACGGGATTCGAACCCGCGACCCCTAGCTTAGAAGGCAAACACCCAAAACAGATGTTCTCTATTCAGGTTAGTGCTCTATCCAAGCTGAGCTACGCGCCCTGCTTCAAATCTAATTAAATTGATACCTTAAAAATATAGACAACAAATAAAAGCTGATAGTATGGACTTCAAAACACTGGATAAAAAGTGGCAGGCAAAGTGGGAAAAGGCAAGGCTTTTTGAGGCTACTCCTGATGGAAGAAAGAAGTTCTTCACTTCTAATGTAATACCTTACGTAAACGGCAATGCTCACATAGGCCACAGTTATACGTTTACGAGGACAGATGCCTATGCACGATTCAAAAGAATGCAGGGATACAACGTCTTGATGGCTCAGGGCTTTCATGCCACAGGAGAGCCAATAGTCGGCATAATAGAACGTCTCAAGAAAGGAGACCAAACCCAAGTAGATACCTTCATGACATTCGGCGCAACAAAAAAGGATGTCGCTGATTTCAAGAAAAAAGGTCCTGAATATGTTGCCAAGTTCTGGACAAAGAAGATGACAGAAAGCTTTCAAAAAATTGGATTTTCCATAGACTGGAGAAGGAAATTTACATTGTCGATTGATCCTGGCTTCTCTCGTTTCGTAGAATGGCAATACAACACATTGAAAAGGAAGGGTTATGTTGTTCAGGGAACACATCCTGTAGTCTGGTGCCCAAAAGACCTTAGTCCAACAGGGGATCACGACCGTCTTGAGGGTGAAGGAGAAAGCCCGATAGAATATACGGTGATTAAATTTGCTTATCTAGGATATGTATTACCGTGTGCTACACTGAGGCCAGAAACACTTTACGGCGTTACAAATATCTGGCTTAACCCAGACGCAGAATATGTTGAAATGACTGTAGACGGAGAGCGGTGGATAGTAAGCAAGGACGCTGCCAGGAAACTGAAAGATCAGATGAATGTCCAGATAGTCGGTAATTTTGATGTCAGAACACTGTTGGGCAAAAGGTGCATAGAACCACTGAGCAACAGAGAAATCCCAATACTTCCTTCTAAATTTGTTGATCCTGAAAATGCTACAGGTGTTGTGATGAGCGTACCTGCTCATGCACCATATGACTGGATAGCTATCAAGGAGCTAATAGACAAGGACGAACTGCAAATATTTGGGTTTGAAAAGAATGATCTGGAACCTATAAGTGTCATACAAGCGGAAGGCTTTGGAGAACTTCCTGCTGTTGAGCTAGCAGAGAAGATGAATATCACGAATTTGTCGCAGAAGGAAAAACTGGAAGAGGCTACAGCACTTCTCTACAAAAAAGAATTTCATCTAGGCACACTGAAAAACTGTGGTGTGTATTCAGGGATGAAAGTAAGCGAATCAAAGGAAAAGCTTACACTAGATTTCATTGACAAGGGGCTCGCTGATGTCATGTGGGAGGTCAATAACGTTGTCTGCAGGTGCACAACAAAGTGTCATGTGAAGATATTAGAAAACCAGTGGTTCCTCAAATTCTCTGATGAGGGTTGGAAAAAGAAGGTAAAGTATTGCCTTTCTAAAATGAATATATACCCGGAAGAGGCTAGAAATAATTTTGAAAATACCATAGACTGGTTGAAGGACAAGGCGTGCACAAGAAAATCCGGACTTGGCACATTCCTTCCATGGGATAAGGAATGGATAGTTGAGACTTTAAGTGATTCTACTATTTACATGGCCTACTACACCATAGCTGGTGTCATAAACAAATACAAAATACCTCCCAAAAAACTGACCGATGAAATGTTCGACTATGTGCTACTTGGAAGAGGGGATCCGAAAAAGGTGGCAAAAAACTCTGTTTCCAAAAAGCTGTTGAAAGTTATGAGGGAAGAGTTTGAATATTTCTATCCCATGGATATGAGAAACAGCGGAAAGGATCTTGTGCAAAATCATCTAACATTTTACCTATTTCATCATACGGCTATCTGGCCTGAAAACAAGTGGCCAAAGGCAATAAGCGTAAATGGCTTCGTGAATGTTGAGGGTGAAAAGATGAGCAAGTCCAAAGGTAACATAATACCTCTCAAGGACATTGTGGAGCAATATGGGGCTGATATGGTACGAATAAACATTGCTGGATCCAGCCAGGGAATAGAAGATGCTGACTGGCGACAGGAAGGCATCAAAGGATACAGGAACAGGTATGAACTTATCTTCTCAACGGTAAAGGCACTAAGAAAAGCTGGCAGGACGAAGATGGAAAATGTCGATGTCTATATGCAGAGCCGAATACAGCACCACACAGAAAACGCCACAAAAAACTTTGAAAAACTCATGTTTCGTGATGCTGTGCAGACTGCCTTGTTTGAGGCGACAAACGATCTCAGATGGTACCTAAGGCGTGTCGACGGCATCAAGAATGCCAACAAGAAAGTAATTAAAAATTACATGGAAAATTTGGTGAAGCTTGTTGCGCCATTCACACCACATAGTTGTGAGGAACTGTGGCATCTGCTGGGTCATAAAGATTTTGTTTCTGTTAGTAAATGGCCTGTGCCAGATCAAACAAAAATAAACTCAGAAGCCGAGATAGGCGAAGAGCTTGTAAAAAGAACCTTAAGTGACATAGAAGAAGTCCAGCGCATTGCAAATATAAAACCTAAAAAAATAACACTTTTTGTCGCAGAAGACTGGAAATTCCGGGTTCATCAGAAGATTCTTAGAAACAAAACAAGTAACATAAATGATATAACAAAGGAGATTATGTCCTCAGGCACTTATGGCAAAGCAACAGTCATGTTCATCCAGTCGTTATACAAAAAGATCAATGAACTCCAGCCTGTAATAGCAAGAGGCCAACAGTTTACACTACTGGATGACGTTAGAGGTTTCATAGAAAAGGAAACCGGATGTGAGGTTCTGATACAGGACGCGGATGACACTGACAACCTAAAAGCTAAATCATCTACACCTAGCAAGTTCGGGCTGTTTTTAGAATAGAATTAAATTCTTTTACAGGATACCTGCATTCTGTACATACCCATTCTGTTCTTTCTCCACCAGGTCCATAGTATTTTTTCCACTGTTCTGTTTCAACCATTGTTCCTGTAATAACTGTACATCTGAGGCATATATCTCTGCGAATGTGTTCTGTTATATATTTCATTATAAAAGGAACCGACAAATCTACTTAATCAGTTCCTTCTGGCTTTCTTGGTATTACCTGACCTGTATAGATTTTTTCTGCAGAAGCTCTATCTGTTGTTTCTCTAGAAGCGTAAGGAATATCATCATCTACCGTATCTAGACCTGGTTTTATGTCATCAGTGTCGTGAATGGTTCTATAGGCTTCAAGAAGTGCTTTAGCAATTTTGGAATGGACAACGTAAAAAACACGCCCTTCATTTTCTAATCCATATAAGGTTCCGCGCGGAAATCGAAAATCGTGCTCTGTTTCTGTTAACATTTCTTCTGGAATTAGAAAAGCTATGTAGTGAAACGTCATACAAATCAGAATTTTTCAAGACTTTCAAGAACTTCTCTTTCAAGCATGTCTTCTTTTCTTATTCTTTCAGCCATGCCTTCAAAAATGTATTCAAGTCGTCTAAGTCTTCGGTAAAGAACCGCGTTTTCTTTTCGTGCTTCAAGAAATGCGCACCATAGCTGTGCTATCTTAATGTCCTTAGATGCTCTATAGGCATTTCTGTGTTTTGCCACAGCTTTCAGTAAGTTGTTTAGTCTAGTCTCGTCTTCTGGAGGAAGGAACTGTTTCCAATCGTCTACAACTCGAAATAACATTTTTACACACCTAATTCAATTACTTAATAGTAACAAAAATCTTTATAAAGGTTCGCTTTTATAGAGTTGTAAAGGATTTGTAATTGGTGAAACTATGAAGAAGGGAGATTTCGTAAAAATAAGTTATGTTGGAACACTGGAAACCGGTGAGGTTTTTGACCTTACGGATGCTGAGACTGCCAAGAAGGAAGGCATCTATAGTTCTAAGATTGCCTATGGGGACCTGCCTATCATTGTTGGCGCTAATTTCATGATAAAAGGCCTTGATAACGCTCTTTTAGATCTTAATGTTGGTGACAAGAAGGATATTGAAATAAAGCCAGAGGATGGTTTTGGTGAAAGGGATGCCAGGCTTGTCAGGACCGTGCCTAGAAAATTTTTCCGGGATCAGAAGGTCGAACCTAGAGCTGGTATGATAGTTGATTTCGGCGGCGCCAAAGGACGCATCCAGAGCGTAGATGGGGGCCGCATAAGAGTTGATTTTAACAATCCTCTTGCCGGACACATGTTGAAATATACTCTGGATGTCAAGGAAAAAATAGATACTCCTGTTGACCAAATAAAATCCATTTTTGAGTTCTTCGGCGCAAGGGATGCCGATCCAAAAATAGAGGGCGGTTCGGTTAGCGTAAACATAAAACTGCCTGCACAACTCAAAGAACGGATAAGCTCGCTTATTATAGAATATGTAAAAGGTATCGAAAAAGTAAACTTTACAGAAAGCTTTGAGAAGCCCAAGACCGAAGTTAGCAAGGCTTAGATTTCTATTTTCTTACTACAATTGGCTTGTGATAATAGGTTGAATATTTACAATAAGGGCACATTTTTGGAATTGAGTCCTTTTTCGTCTCCCAAATATGCTCACAATGAATGCATTTTAGCTTCATTTTTTCATCTCCTACTACTCTTACTACTACTC
>DATDUC010000034.1:0-4415 GCA_035290545.1 archaeon
TATTTAAATCTTATTGTAATGCATTTCAAACACGAAAAAAACCTCTCTAAACTTTAAATATAACTTAAAGGAAATATCAAATATTAAATTTACTTGGGACAGGTGATGAAATGGGAATATTAGGGCAAAAAGATATCGGAACAGCACCAGCTGACGAAGAATTGAGGAAAATACTTGAATCTAAGAAGGCAGAGATAAAAATATTGGGCTCTGGAGGTGCAGGTGGCAATACAATTTCCAGGCTTATGCAAGTAGGTGTTGTTGGGGCCGAGACAATAGCCATAAACACAGATGCACAAGACCTTCTTTACACTGACGCTGATATCAAAATACTTATTGGAAAAGAGATAACAGGCGGTCTTGGGGCCGGGGCGGATCCAAAGGTCGGCGAGGAGGCTGCAAAGGAAAGCAGAAATGAAATTAAGAAAGTTCTTGAAGGTTGTGACATGGCATTTGTCACCTGTGGACTTGGTGGTGGAACTGGAACAGGTTCACTTCCTATCGCGGCTGATATCGCGAAAAAATCCGGTGCTCTTACAGTAGGTATTTGCACGTTACCGTTTACAATGGAAGGCCGGCAAAGAATGAAGAATGCGCGGGAAGGTCTGGACAAACTACAGAAAGCCGTTGACACATTAATTGTTATACCAAATGACAAGCTTCTCGAAATTGTGCCCGATGTTTCACTACCTACAGCGTTCAAAGTCGCTGACGAAATACTCGTTAATGCGGTGAAAGGCATATCCGAGCTTGTCACAAGACCTGGCCTTGTAAACCTGGACTTTGCAGATATCAGAGCTGTTATGACAAACGGTGGCCTAGCTATGATAGGTATGGGTGACAGTGATGGCGAGAACAGGGCAATAGAAGCAGTGGAACGTGCACTCAACAATCCTCTTTTGGACATAGACATAGATGGCGCGACAGGTGCACTAATAAACGTTTCTGGTGGTGTTGATATTACCATAAGAGACTGCCAGAAGATAGTGGAGACAGTAGCAACACGCCTTAACCCAGACGCAAAAATAATATGGGGTGCACAGATACTGAAAGAACTCGGCGACTCCATAAGAACCATGCTAGTAATAACGGGTGTTAATTCTCCTACACTTTTCAGTCCACAAAAGGTCTATACTAAAGAGAAGAAAAGAGATGTTGAAAAGCTATTTGGAATAGATTTCATCGAAAAATAAGCCTTTAAAACTGTTTTTAAATCTTTTGTTATAATAAAGACCTATGGGATTGAAATCGCTTATTGAACGTATGAGGCGGATTCTGCTTGTTTCCTCAAAACCTGATAAAAACGAATACAGGCAAACCGTAAAAATTACCGGGCTTGGTTTTGTGGTAATAGGCGTAATAGGCTTTGTCATATTCATGATTGTCCAGCTTATAGGCGGACTGTAATAAACTTTCTTAGAAAGAAAGTTTAATCAAAGAACATAAAGTGGTATATATGATAGCGACAATAAGAACAACAACTGGAAGAGAAAATGTAGTTATAGATTCGCTTACTACAAAAATTCAAAACGAGAAATTGCAAATAAAATCACTTTTTCATCCTGAAGAGCTACGCGGCTATGTCTTCATAGAGGGCGACCCTGAAGAAATAGAGCTCACGGTAAAAAGCGTTCCTCATGTACGCGGTTTCATAAACAAGGATGTTCCCATGACTCAGCTTGAGAGGTTTCTCATAGCCGAGAAGAGTGAGGTAAAATTCAATGTTGGCGACGTGGTTGAAATAATAGGTTCTCCATTCAAGGGTGAGAAGGCAAAAATATCACGTGTCGACGAAACAAAGAGTGAAATAACTGTAGAATTTATCGAAGCTGCTATACCTATACCTGTAACTATTTCTATAAATTCTGTAAGAATGTACGAAAAGAAGAGGGAATAATTATATGTCAAAGGAAACTGTTGATGTTTTAGTAAGCGGCGGCAAAGCAACACCTGCTCCACCAATAGGTCCGGCGCTCTCACCGCTTGGTGTTAATGTAGTAAATGTTGTGAAAGAAATCAATGATAAAACTTCCATATTTGCTGGTATGGAAGTTCCTGTTAAGATAGTTGTTGATACAGACACGAAGAAATTCACCATAAGTGTGGGCACACCACCTGTCACGTCAATGATCAAGAAGGAAATGAAACTGGAAGTTCTTTCAAAGGTCAAAGAAGACAAAACAAGAACTGTTGCAGGGAGCATAAGTCTCGATGCTGTAATCAGAATAGCAAAAAGTAAGGACTCAATACGTGGCAACTTAGTAGCTAAGGTAAAACAGGTTATAGGAACATGTCAGAGCTCTGGTGTGTTGATTGACAACAAAAATCCTAAAGATATCATACAGGAAATCAACGAAGGCAAAATAAAGATAGAATAATTAGTAAATTTTCTACTACTTCTCTCTGATGATTTATTGTAATCACGTATGTAATTCATCCGTAATTTGTCAACTTTTTAGTCCAGATTTAAGAACTTTTGAGTTCTTTTCTTAGTTATGAAATACGACGGTGTTCTAATAGCACTTTACCTTCTAGCACTGGTTGTCATAGTTGTCAAAATTTTTGACATGGTAGCAATTACCGTTGTTCTCATACTCATTATTCTCATGATAATAATACAAAAGAGCGGGCTTGAAAAACTACTCAAGTCCAATGAGAATGAGAGGAACAAAAAACTAGATGAAATATTGGCAAAGGTTGAGGATATCTCGAAACGTACCGATAATTTCAAGGATGACATTAATCGACAGGTTGTATTTGTTGATAACAAGGTCAGTGAAGTGAGGCATTTTGTGGAAGTCGAGGTAAGTGACATTTACAATGATCTTTCGAGAAAGCTCATAGGTATAGAGGACCGAATAGGTGAGCTGCGCCAGACCTTATCATCTTCCATAGGCTCCATGGATGAGAGAATAAGGGGTATAGAATACAAGTCTGATAATAGGCAGGAAGCCTGATTTGAATCTTTTAAATACTTTACCTAGAAATTAAAATAACCCGTGTCGCAAGACATACTGATGCCAAAAGCATTATAGCTAATTCGGCAACAGGAGGGCTTCGATAAGTATGAAAGCCACTAGAGAATCCACCGGAATGAAGCTTGATGAAGCGATCAAGAAAATCAGAGAAGGCGAGAAGAGGAAGTTCTCCCAGACAGTTGACCTTATAGTTAACATAAGAAATATAGATCTCAAAAACCCGGCTAATAAATTTTCAAAGGATATTTTACTTCCTCATGGTCGTGGGAAAGAGATCAGTGTATGTGTTATTTCTGACAACATAAGCGGCAGCATAGGCAAAAATGATATAGAAGATTTTTCAAGAAGTAAATCTGCAGCAAAGCAGTTCACAAAGAAATATGACTTTTTTGTATGTGAAGCACCACTAATGCCTCTGGTAGGTAAAGTGCTTGGCCGTTATCTTGGTCCTAAGGGCAAAATGCCACGTCTGCTGTTGCCTGGAAAAGACCCTAAATCCATAATTGATGAGTCAAAGAAATCTGTCAGAATAATGCTCAGGGATTCTCCAACAATACAAATACCTATTGGCTCCGAAGACATGCAAGATAACCAAATAAAGGAAAATGTTGTGAAAATCCTCGAAGAGGTCAAAAAATCAATACCTCCAAAGGCGCAGCTAAAAAATGCTTATATCAAAACAACGATGGGGAAGGCAGTTAAGATAGGTGTGATGTAAATGCTGAAACAAGACAAACCAAAATGTGTGGATGAACTCACCAGCATGATAGACAACCACTCAGCAATAGGCATACTTAACATGCACAAAGTCCCTTCCCGAGCGCTTCAACACATAAGAGAAAACATACGCGGTACAACAATAATAAAAATGGGTAAAAAAACGATGATAAAAAGGGCTCTGGAAAAATCAAAGAAGCAAAATATAAAAATTCTCGAAGAGAAACTCACAGACGTGCCTGCACTGATGCTGACAAACGAGAACCCATTTAAACTTTACAAGCTCTTGAAGGAGAACAGAACACCGGCAGCTGCCAAGCCTGGTGACATTGCCATAAAGGATATTGTAATACCTAAAGGGCCTACAAGCCTGCCACCAGGACCTTCCATATCAACACTGCAAAAAGTCGGTCTCAAAACGTCGGTACAGGCAGGAAAAATAGCAGTTTTGCAGGATAAGATGGTATGTAGGACAGGTGAAAAAATAAGTCAGGACCTTACAGATGTGCTGAGCCTGTTAAAATTAGAGCCAATGGAAGTTGGCCTTGACCTGGTTTATGTATGGGAAGATGGAACCATATACGGAAAGAGCGTGCTTGACGTAAGCGTTGATGATTATATAAATGAAGTCATAAAGTGTGTGCAGTGTGGAGTTAACCTTTCGGTAAATACGGGTTACCCTACGAAATTCACTGCACCAATAATGCTGCAAAAGGCGTT
>DATDUC010000035.1:0-9525 GCA_035290545.1 archaeon
CCCCTATCTAAATGCTCCAGGTATCGCGTCAGGCGTGGATTGTTCAACAACTCACGGGCGCTCTCCTGCCACTCGGCTAGGTTCGGTTCTGGGTTAAACATAATCATAGGAAAACTCCAATCTATTTAAATTTGTGATTTATTAGTAGTTACAAACCGATAGCTTTAAAAGTATAGTAGAGAAGAGAGTTTTATGAAAAGAATACTTGTCATTGAGGATAATACCGCAGAAGCAATCTATGCCCAGGCTGAACTAGCCAAGGCAGGATTTACAGACTTTCAGGCAGTCACAACCCTATCTGAAGGATTGGAGGCAATGCCAGGATACGAAGCTCTTTTGACAGACTTATTTTTTCCTGCTGGGAACTTACCTGTAGAACCATACTCACAGAGATTCTTACCAATTTACCAAGCCTATGGCGAAAGGAGATTTAAGACAAAGGGTCATGATGTTGTTTTAAGAGCGGTTAAACAGTGTGCAGACGTTTTTGGAGTGACGCCTCAGGAATATGTAGAAGATTTCATGGCTAAAGTAGGAGGTGCTCTAAGTACTCCTCCAGTTGTTCTCAAGGCAGCAAGGGCTTCTTTGACAGGAGTTGAAGAGCCAGAAAGATACGCAAAGTTTCTGGAAACCCAAGAACGCATTAGAAACGGAACATATTTGCCTTTAGGCATAGTTGCAACCGAGAGAGCAAGAGAATTAGGAATTCCTTCAGTTATAGTAACTTCAACTTACCACCACGATGATGCTTTCGAAGCAGTAAGAGATTTGGTTAAAGTTCCCTATAGAGACAGCTTGGTAGACGGCAGAAAAGACTGGAACGGCGGAATAACTTTACTCTCCAGGTAATTCTACATTTTCTAAGTTGTAACGGCTTCGCGCTGGTTTGGACATTAAATCAATATCTTTGTAGTCACCTATTACATATAGTTTTAAATATGTAGTCACCTAATATAATAGAATGCATATAGAAAAAAGACATGCGGGGAAGAAAACAAAGTACTATTTAGCACATACTTTCCGAGCCGATGGTAAGGTAAAAAAACTCAGGGTTTATCTGGGAACTGACGAAGGCGCTATAAAGAAAGGAAGAAGCAGGGCAGAGCAAATAATCAAAGAAAGGATGGCAGCATACAAGGCAATTTCTGATCCTTTTCGTCAGGTACTCACTTCTAAGGAAATTGAAGAAATGAAGTCTCTAGAAGCAAAAGGAGAAATATCTATAAAACACCTTAGCGAAGACGACTGGAAGCTATTCCTAGAGTCATTTGTTTATGACACGAACGCCATAGAAGGTTCGTCGGTTACATTCACGGAAGTAAAAGATATTCTAGAAAAACAAAAATGGCCCCGAGAAAAGGAGAAGTGGGAGATATCCGAAACCTATGGACTAAGAGATGCTGTCAATTATATCAGAAATACAAAAGATCATCTGTCCTTAGAGTTCATGAAAGAACTTCACAGAATGACATTCAGAAATTCGAAGTCATTTGCAGGAGAATTCAGAAAAATTGGTCAGGAAGTAGCTGTTGTAGATGGCTATGGATCTATAGTTCACAGAGGAGCCCCTTCTGCCATGGTAGTTAAGCTGCTCAAGGATCTCGTATCCTTGTACAATAAAAGCAAAAGCAAATATCCACCAATTGTTCTGGCGGCTGTCGTACACAACCAGTTTGAAAACATACACCCATTTGCCGATGGAAATGGCCGTGTTGGAAGACTATTGCTTAACAACATTTTACTCAAGCATAATAAACCGCCGGTAAACATAGAACTGAAAAACCGCAAGGAATACTATGCAGCATTAAGAGAATACGAAAATAATGGGAATATCAGACCAACGATAGAGCTTATTTTGAAAGAATACAAGAACCTGAAGAAGATGCTCAGAAGGTGACTACATTTACGTGTGTTGTAGTCACCCATTGTTAGAGGTTTTTCTAATACCTAAATGTTTTCAGTGAAACATTTTCTCTCTCTGTAACAGCTTTAAACATCACTGCGTATTTAACAGAATGCAAAAATGCGAGGCCTGCGGCCGTCCTATCAATCATGTCGGCTTCTGCTTTCCCTGTAACATAAAAAGGAAGAAGGCTACTAAGGCGGGGGTTAAGGCAAAGGACATGTCTGCTTTCCTAGATACTCCCACTGCTCACGATTCAGTAAAATTAGATATTCTCCCTGATTCTCCAACTGGTTTTGTTTTTCCTTTTGCCACTGTAAGAGAAAGTCAAAGGGAAATGATGGATGACGTAGCTAAGGTCGTGGCCGAGAGCAAACATTTGGTTGCTGATGCACCTACTGGCCTGGGCAAGACGATAGCTGTGTTGTTTCCAGCGGTTGAGTATGCGGTGGCTAATGGCCTCAATGTTTTCTTTTTGACATCGCGGTTGAGTCAGCACAAGGCGGCTATCGAAACTCTGAAGCTGATGAAAAACAAAAAATTCAAGGCTATAGACATCGTTGGCAAAAAACATCTCTGTTCTCAGGACGTCACGGACATGGATACGGGCATGTTTAACAATTATTGCAGCGCCATGATAAAAGACAAAAGATGCGCTTACTACAAAAATTCACATAGCGCTGACCTGGCAGGCGAGCGGGGCAGGATAATGGGAATACTTGGCAGCTCTATAGCCACAACAGAAGAGTCAATAAGATTAGCAGGCGGACGCTATTGCACATACGAAGTGCTCATGGACGCGGCAAAGCATGCGGATGTTATCGTTGGAGATTATTTTCACTTATTCGGTATGCATGAAAAGTTCATGAAGCGGATGGGCAAGAACCTCTCGGATACAATAATAATTGTCGATGAGGCGCACAATCTTTCTTCGCGAATTAGAAATCACTTATCCTCGAAAATCTCTACACGTGCCTGCGATTTAGCGGCAAAGGAAGCGCAGAAGTTTGCGGAGTTCGAGGCAAGGAGCATCATCCATGAGATAGACCATGCCGTGACAGCCATGGGCAAGAAACTCTTTGGAAAGAAAGAGGCTTTCGTAGAGCGGGAAGATTTTCTTGAAAGGATAGCGGTGATAGGCAATTATGATGAACTCATAGCCAAGCTCACAATCGTTGGCCAGCAGGTACTAGAAGAAAAGAAGATTTCCTACGTCGATAAAATAGCGGAGTTCCTTCAATTGTGGAAAAGGGAAGGCATAGGATACACGAGAATAATATCCCGCGAGAAAATTCACGACAAGGAGCACATAGCGATACAATTCAGCTGCCTTGACCCGTCAATAGTGGCAAAGGAAATAGTGCAGGGCTCACACTCTACAATTCTTATGTCGGGCACATTAAGTCCGATGGAAATGCACCGCGACCTCCTTGGACTTGAACCGAACAGGACCATAATGAAATCATACAGTTCGCCGTTTCCCAAAGAGAATAGAAAAAATATAATAGTCAAAGGTGTCACGACAAAATATACAGAACGGACTCCTGCCAACTTCCAAAAGATGGCCCGACTAATCTCAGGAAGCATAAACGCGGTGCAAGGCAATGCAGCAGTCTTCTTTCCAAGCTATGACATGAGGGACAAACTAACCTCTCTTGTAAAAACAAACAAGCATTCAATAATGGAAAAGAGCACCATGACAAAAAGGGAAAGGGATGAAGTAAAAGAGCATCTGAGAAAACATGCAGCAAAAGGGGCTGTTCTTTATGGAGTAATGGGCGGCTCGTTCTCTGAAGGCATTGACCTGCCAGGTGATCTCCTTAATGGCGTAATAATAGTTGGACTACCGCTCGAGAGGCCCGATCTTTCCGTAGAGGCATTAATCGCCTACTATGAGCAGCGCTTCCAGAAAGGTCGTGATTATGGTTACAACTTTCCGGCGATGATAAAAGTGATGCAGGCCTCAGGCCGCTGCATCCGCACAGAAGAAGACAGGGGCGTAATAGTCTTCATGGACGATCGGTTTCTTTGGACGAATTACAAACGGATCTTCCCGAAGGACTGGACGTTTACCGTGACGGAACGCCCGGAAGAAGAGATACGGAAGTTTTACGGAAAGAGTTAAAAACACTGGGTTCAATTGATAAATATGTCATTCGGTAATATTCCAATAAAAAATACAGAAGATACAGAAAACTGCCTGTTTGCGAATTGCAAAGAGACGGCAGAATATTCCTGTAATATGTGCCACATAGATATCTGTGAAAGACACACAAGAAAACCCAGTTCTTCTTCCAAGTCGATTAAATTATGTCCAGACTGTTTCAAAATCTATGAAGAAAACAAGATGGGGAAGAAGAAGTAATTACTTTTTTTGTTGCCTTCGCCGTTTCCTGGGTAGCGCGTTATCTATGATCCTGACAAACCTCACTAAACAGACGAACCATATCGAGTAAATCACAATCATAAGCGAGTATACAACAAGCTGAATCGTCAGGAAGTCAGAATTGAAGTAAAATGCCATGAAAGAGGCGAAATCGGCTATCCATGTAAAAGAGGAGTTAATGAAAATCATGAAGAAGCCAAGGAGGAACAGTGATACCTTTGTCGGCTTTGCATTGGCACGTTTTCTCAAAAGCAAAATAATTGCAACGAAGAGTGCAATCTCGAACAGGAAACCGCCGAGATAGACTGCTATTCCATAACTACCATAGACTGTTTTTACAGGATCTGTATAGCGGACTTCATAGCCGGAATAGTTTGACGGCAGCAGGTTAAACTGCGGCGCATAAACAAACTCCTTTATGGCAGAGCAGTTGGAGACGCAGGCTATCGTATAGTGTCCGGCCTCATGAACAAAAGGAATAATGGCGTAGCCGGCTATGAGACCAGCAACAACCAGAAAGAAAACAGCTTTTCTATCGAATTTTATTTTTTGTGTCACACACACCACCAAGCTTTATCCAGATTTTCTTCAATTCTCTTTCCTGCTGCTTCTCTTCCAAAAGACCTTCCTTTTCTCGATTCTTGTGTTCTATTTCTTTTACTTTTTCAAATTCCCCTATTTCATCGAGCTTGTCAAATATCCCTGGATTGAGTTCCTTTGCTATTGCAACAAATTCTTTGCGGTGGCTGTTTCTCATATCCCTAAAATACCACCACTTCTTCTCAATTGGGTCTGAAAATTTACCCTCTTTCGTCATCGGTTGTGGACTCAAAATAGCACTTTCCAGATGGCAGAGTATTTCTATGTAAGTTACATTTCTATCATTAAACGCAAGCCCCTTGATTTTGTTCTTCACATAATTTGATTTCGGGCTGAATTCCATATTATCATCTCTAAGCATGAATCTTACCTTCTATCCAGCAATACAGCCCGGTAACAGCAAGCGTGCCGCCATGCGACTTGTGAATAAACCAAATATACTTGTTGCATTCGCACCGCCATGCGACTCCATAAGGAAACTTTACCTGCTTCATTCTTCTCTGGCAGCGTGGACAGAACTTTATTTTCCTATTTGTTTTGCAGCCCCTGCAGTAAAACCCCTTGTTTTTGTGGCTTTCTGTAATAGGTTTGCGGCATTCTGGACAGAACATGGACTTCATAAAATCACTCTTTCCATTCGCCGCCCATGCACTCTTCCAGTGTTTCTTCGTCAGCAGACTGTTTTTTGAATTTTGTCTTTGGCATGAAATAATGCCCGTCTCTGAAAATAACGTCTATGGTTTCGAGGATTGACACTTTGCATTTGTTTGCTTTGGCGAGCATTTTTTGGTGCTCCTTTATCAGCTTGTACGCTTTGTCAGAGATTTTTATTGTTTTCATTGTTATCACCCAATATAATGCACACGCTCGCGCCTTCCTGGCATTCTGTACTTCTTTCCCAGAATCTTCTCGTAGTAGATTTTTTCCTCTCTCCTGTGAAAGGCCTCTGCCAGCGGTATGTTGTCTTCGCGGCCTGTTATCTGTTTGACTATTTTCGGATGCGGATTGCCTATGTGTATTTTCAAATCGAATCTGCCCGGCCTGTTCGCCAGTGCTTCATCCAGCGCGTAAATGTTGTTTGTCGTCGCTATGACAACTATTCCGTCGTTCTTCTCTATGCCGTCCATTTCGTTGAGCAGGGAGCCGAGAAGCGGGTTTATCCTTCCTGTTAGATGGCGCGAGATGCCGGCTGTGTCAAGATCTTCAAGGAAAATAATAGATGGCGCAAGTTTCCTGGCAATGTCAAAAAGCTCGGATATGTTGCAGCTGCGCATCTCCCAGCCTGTGATCCAGATGCGGGTGACATCCGGCGAGTTCTGTGAAATCCAGCGGCAGATGGAGGTCTTTCCGTTCCCAGGGCTGCCGTATAAAATTATCCCGCGTTTTGTCTTCAGCTTGTGGGCGCGCAGCTTGTCTAAATTGCGGAAGAAAAGCGTCGTGTTGGCTTCTATAATATCTTTTGAGCGACTATCCGAGAAAACAATCTTTGACATCTTTGGCCTGTGAAAGCCCGGAAACAGAAACTGTTTGGATCTGAATGTGCTGTTTTTAATCATCCATTCCTCAAGCCCATTCCACATATCCCTTATCTTGACTTCGCTTCTGTGATATACTGTTATGTATGTGGTGGTGTCAAACTCGCGGTCAGGCTTGACGGTAATCAGAAAATCTTTGTAGAGAATAACAACCTCGTCAAAATACGGTCCCCATTCCTTTGTCATGGTAGTTTTTGCGTATTTTATCGTTCCGTTAGCCTTGAAAAACCGGTAGAAGTCAAACATGATCATGGTATTCATGGGCCATGACATGCTTTTTAGTTTCCTGTTACCAATCTGTTTGCTCAGTGTAAGTTCAAACCTGCTCTTTTTTCTTTGATTGTATAATACCATGAAGTCACCCGACGATCTCGGCCATTTCATCGTTGCGCTTGTAGCGCTGCGCTATGTGCACGGCTGTCTTGACAACCTTCTCAAGGGGCTCTGGACTGGATATAGCGACGGAAGCACCGCCCCCTAATGTTAGTGTGACACTGTTTACTGGGATTTGCTGCATGTTTGGTTCATTCATAAAATCAATCCTTTCTAATCATCTATAATTATTTCTTGTCTTTTCGGTTAGCCTTTTTCCAGGCAGCTATGACCAGCAGCTCTTTTTTTCCAAAGCTGTGCCCCCAAACCATCCATGCGCGTTTTTTGACTTTGGAACAAAGCGACCCTACAATTTTCTGGCAGTCCTTTATGGTTGCCGACCTTGGGCCGTGAATCATAACAACAAGAACATCTGCTCCCTTTATTCGCCGTCCTATCTTTGTCGTAGAATAACTATCCTCGATGACGAAGGATATCCTGTTTGCATTCCTTAACAGAGGCAGCATGTCGGCTGTATCAATGCTCACCAGTCCTGAATCTGTTTTGAATTCCATGAAACCACGTCTGATATTAGCTGTGTATCAAACTATTTAAAGTTATACAAATAAGTAGAATAGTATGGAAAGTAGTATAAAAGAACCCTTTTTAGAAGATTCAAGCCAAGAAGGAAATATGGCACGGGTGCTGGTCACTACTACTTACTCGAGTGATTCAATTATTCTAGCCCTCACAAAACTGCAGATAGAAAGGGTTTTTCTTCTAATAGACAAGAAGCCCGATCCAACACAAAAGGCTGCCATAGACCTGATAAACGGCACGTTTGGCTCGGTCATAGAAATAAAGGAGAAGAAAGTCGAGCTCTATGATATTCTTTCTGTAGCAAAGACGGTAATAGACATTCTTGATGACATTTCAAGGAAGGACGAGATCTACGTCAACGTAACGCCGGGCAAGAAGACCCAGGCCTTCGGCGTATTGTTAGGATGCTATGCCCGACACGACTATGTAAGGAAGATATTCTATGTTCCGGAAGGCACCAATGACATGATAACGATGCCAATACTTACATTTGATATAACAGACAGCCAAAAGGAAGTCCTGGAAAACATAGAAAAAATAGACACGCCAAAGGCCCTGGCAGACGAAGTGGAAACAAGCAGGGCGATGCTCTACAGAAACATAAAAGACCTGGAAACAAGGGGCTACATAGAGCAGAAGGACGGAGTAGGCTACAGACTAACAGAGTCCGGGAAGATTGCTAAGCTTGCGAGGTTGTGATGAAGATGGAAAACGATTACAGATGATTTTATTTCAAAAAGATCATATTAGAATATGCAGGCAAGCGAAAGACCTGCTTCGTGTATGTTATAGTTTAGATTTAACTTTTTTTAAAAAAGTTGAAGATACAATTGGAGAATTGCTTGTAATAGAAAAAATATTAAAATTGAAAAATTTGGAGAAAATTGTATATAATAACTTCAGCGGGGTTGACTTAAATGTATATTTGAAAAACAAAAAATCTCCTATAACAGTAGAAGTAAAAACTATGATAGATAAAAATAAAGCGAAAAAGAAAATGTTTTTTAACGAAATAAATACTCATAAAGAAGATAAGACAGTTTTCGTTTGTTTTAAAACCATGGAAAGTGTTCTTTCAGGAAAGCCAAAATTTTTTGTTTTTAACAAAAATATTAAAAAAATATATAATAATTATTGCAAATCAAATCATCCAATAAAAGAAATATGGATAGAGTCGAGAGGCGGATCTAATATAATTATTAAAAACGGTAAAATTTTTCCTTCTAAAAAGTTTAGACTTAAATCAAAAAATGACTGGATAAAAAAGGTGACTAAATGAAACTCTCCCCCGAGCAACAAGACATAGTAAACATAGACAAAAACGTTATTGTTGTTTCTAATCCGGGCACAGGCAAGACCACAACTCTTGCTTCTCGCGTGCTGAAGATACTTGAGTCAGGCACCAAGCCGGAGGATATTCTGTGCATAACCTTCACTGAAAAGGCAAAGAAGGAGATGTTCGATACAATCCATGAGCTTGGTGCTGGAAAGTTTGATGATGCGCAGCTCATGAAAATAAACATCCACACGTTTCACAGCTTTGCCTATAATTATCTTTTGGATGCTGGCCTCATAGCTGGTGACATAATAGGCAATAATTTCATGAGATTTTCCTTGTTGAAGAGCTTTGAACGGAGGAATGCCTTCAACTACGGCAAGGACTACATGCTTTCTGATATTGTTCCCAAAACGGAGAATGCTATAAGATACATAAAGAGCTTTGGGCTTACGCCGGACAAGATCGATGCTGAGTCAGTGAAAAGTTCGCTGGAAGTTATCTACGAGGATAGCGACACAAGTTATACTATAGAAGAACTGCTCGCCTTTGTTGATTACTTTCTCGGGGCCTATGCTGACTATGAAAATACAAAGGAATCCATAGACTACTCAGACATGCTTCTACTGTTCCTGGAAAAATATCGCGGCGAGCAATTTGAATATGTTCTCGTAGATGAAATGCAGGACATGAACGGCCTGGAAGCTGAGATAGCTGAAAAGGTCGGGAAGAAATTATTTCTCGTTGGCGACTCGAAGCAGGCCATATTCGGGTTCCACGGCGGATCCATCAAGAACTTCATAAAATTCAAGAAAAAATGCCAGGCAAAGCTGTTGTCAACCAACAGGCGAAGCACGCAGCCGATACTTGACTATTCAAAAAATCATTTCCTGAGCAAGACGAGCAATAAAGA
>DATDUC010000036.1:0-8021 GCA_035290545.1 archaeon
TATGAACTGGCCGGCGCAGGTTTCGCAGGCTGCTCCGTCTCCTTAGGCTCTTCTTTTTTTGAAAGATCCTTGACTATTTTCTCGTCCCACAGGAAAGCAAGACATTTTGAAGTGGGTGAGCCTCTTGATGAAATTATTTCTACTATTTCTGTCTTTTCCACAGGCACACCTTTTTCCTTCGCTATGTACTGCTGAACAACAGCCATGGCCGGAGTAGATTCCTCTGGGTGTACTATATCCAGACGAAGTTCCTTTCTTTTAAGGAACTTGTTGTAATTCTCGTTTTTGATTTCAATCTTCATAACTATACCTTCAAAACAATAGTCTATTTAACATTATACTTTTATGGCATATTTTCCCGGTGCGGTCACGCCCATTTTCTTCGCGATTTCCGAATTGACATCAAAGATTATTACAGTGCCCTGAAAGCTCGTTGTTATGTTATTTGTTTTGCATACTACACAGGTAGTGCCCTTTAGTACACGCTTACAGTCCCTGCATGCTCTTTTTACCATTCAAATCCCTCTATTATAATATTATTTTGACCGCAAGCCACTTTTACGAAAAGGGGCTTACTTTTTATTCTTCTTTTCTTTTTGAATCCAATCCAATGCGCCCAGATGAGGCTGTCTCATCGTTAGTGATATCTTGCTGCGTCCTTTTCCAAGGGAAACGCCGACTATCCTGGCGCGTATTATGTCGCCCTCGCGCAATTTTATGCCTGTCTTCTTTCCTGTAAATATTGCATTCTTTGCATCATAAGATATTTTGTCGTCCATTATCTGGCTTACATGAACAAGAGCATCGAGTGGTCCTATTCTTGTGAAGGCGCCGAACTCTGTCACATCAACAACTTCACCCATGACTATTTCGTTTATCTCCGGCTTGTAGGCAAGCATCTTGTATTCAACAGGATAATAGATGGCACCGTCTTCTGGTATTATTTTTCCGTTGCCTATGCTGACTATGTCTGTTATGACAAGAAACACGCCGATATCAGCGTTCATCTTGCCTTCCACCTGTTCCTGCAGGCTTTCCTTTACAGACTGCTTAAGTTCAAGGTCGAACTTTATCGGCAGTACTCGTATCTCATCTTTTACACTTAGAATTTTGAACATTTTTTCCACCATACATCAAGGGAAACTAGTTTCCCTTACAATCCATACTTAATCCCTTCTATGGAAGTATTAAATCCGAATTTCTCTGTCGTTACTTATTCCGAAAACTAATATAAAATTTTAAAGCAAAAATTCGCTCTTCGTTTTAGAATCTCGATCAGCGGAGCTTTTCACAGACCCTGAAGAACATTTAATTCTTTGGAAGATATCTTTTAAAGCTTACTCTCATGCAAGCGCTAGGAATATAGGTGCGAAAATCAGGCTTACGATTGACATGAGCTTTATGAGTATGTTTATAGAAGGGCCTGACGTATCCTTCATCGGGTCGCCGACAGTGTCACCGACAACAGCTGCTTTGTGTGCTTCAGATCCTTTGCCGCCGAATTTTCCACTTTCTATATACTTCTTGGCGTTGTCCCATGCCCCGCCTGCATTAGCCATTGTAACTGCGAGCAAGAATCCTGTTATTGTGGCACCAATTAACATTCCACCGAGTGCAACAGGCCCAAGTATAATACCTATGATTATAGGAGCAATTACAGCGAGCAAACCTGGAACAATCATTTCTTTTAATGCGCCTTGTGTTGCTATGCTCACACATCTTGCGTAGTCAGGTTTTGTCTTTCCTTCCATCAATCCTTTTGTTGTTTTGAACTGTCTTCTGACTTCGTTTACAATCATGAAAGCAGATTTTCCAACAGCCTTCATTGTCATCGACGAAAATACAAAAGGCATTATTGCACCTATTATGAGACCGCCTATTACCGTGGCATCAATAAGGTTAATAACGGTTATGCCTACGGCATTCGTATATGCGACAAGAAGTGCCAGTGATGTAAGAACAGCAGACCCTATTGCAAAGCCTTTTCCTGTAGCAGCTGTTGTGTTGCCCAAAGAGTCAAGCGCATCTGTTCTGTTTCTAACGTTCTTTGGAAGACCTGACATCTCTGCAATGCCGCCTGCATTATCAGCTACAGGGCCGTATGCATCGGTTGCAAGCGTTATGCCTAAAGTTGACAGCATTCCTATGCCTGCTATTGCTATACCGTAGAGTCCTCCAAAGTAAAATGATGACAATATTGCTGCGACTATTATAAGTCCCGGAAGAGCTGTGCTCTGCATGCCTACTGCAAAGCCGCGTATGATTACTGTGCCAGATCCGGTCTGGGCAGAAGCTGATATATCCTGCGTAGGTTTGTATTTGGCAGATGTATAATACTCTGTCGCAAGGCCAATGAGTATGCCTGCTATCAAACCAGATAATATTGAATAGAAAATTCCAATGTCAATACCCAGATATGATATCATAAAATAAGACAACACTATCGTGAGTATAGCTGCAACAGCAATCCCGCGCCTTAATGCATTAAGAAGTGCACCCTGGTCCTCGCTTTTCACTCTGACAAAAAACGTTCCGATTATTGAAGATATCGCACCTATTGCAGCTATCATGAGAGGTGCGATTACATTGTTTGTTGCCATTCCAGCAGCAAATGCAATAACCATCGCTGCAATTATAGAGCCTGCATAACTTTCAAAAAGATCCGCACCCATGCCTGCTACATCACCAACATTGTCGCCGACATTGTCCGCTATTGTTGCAGGATTTCTTGGGTCATCTTCTGGTATGCCTTTCTCTACTTTGCCTACAAGGTCAGCTCCGACATCAGCAGCTTTTGTATAGATACCGCCGCCAACCCTTGCAAACAGGGCTATCGAAGAAGCGCCAAAACCAAATCCTATTATGAGATTTGGATCACCCACAATAAAATAAAGTACACTGATTCCAAGTATGCCAAAAGACACAACAGTAAGACCCATTACAGTGCCTGATGAAAATGCAACATGAAGTGCCTTGTTCAGGCTGGTTCTAGCAGCGTTTGTTGTTCTTACGTTTGCTTTTGTTGCAATCTTCATGCCAAAAAATCCGGCTAGCGCAGACAAAAAAGCTCCAATTACAAAAGAAGCCGCAATTATGGGCGATATAAAAACAGAGAGTATTATTGCAAGTGCAATCACAAAAATAGTTAGGAACCTGTATTCTTTTCTGAGAAATGCCGATGCTCCTTCTTGCACGGCATTTGAAATACTGATCATTTTCTCGTTGCCACATTCGTACCTGAGGACTCTGAATGCAGTGAAAATGGCAAAAATTAGCGTTACTATACCAGCAAGTGCAATTAATGGAAGTTCGAACATTTTTTATTCCTCAACGAGATACTTTTTTTGCCGTATTCTTATAACCTTGATGGCATACGTTTTTAAAGCTTTTATCAAATCGATGTCGTTCGTGGCAACGCTACATCTTTCTTGAAGTGCGTAATTTAATATTGCTCTGTCGCCCTGTTCCCTCACACGCACGACAGGAATCTTCTTTTCCTTCAGAAGCATCAGCGCAATCTTGGCAGCTTTGCCGTCATCACACCTTTTGTGGCTGAGCTTTCTCAGTTCCGCCCTGCACGATGACAGAGTGATCATTTCATAATCCTTGAGAAATTCAAATATGTCTATACCGAACTGGTGCGGCGCCAGCAGCATGTTCGTATCCAGGAGAACTTTCATAATATTACATCCAATTTTCTTAGATCCTTCTCCAACTTTAATGAATTCTTGAAATGCAATGTTTTTATGCCCAGCTTTCTCGGTGTTACAAGAAACTCTTTCCTGTCTTCTATGTAAATACATTCTTGCGGCTTCATTTTTGCCTTTTTCAGCAGAGTAGTGAAAATCTCCTTCTGTGGTTTCATGTAGCCAATATCACAGGAAAAAACCGTAGGGTGAAAGGTCTGGAATATACCATATTTCTTGTTTATGATTTTTACCATTTTGGTCGTGTTAGAAAGTATGGAAACTTTGTAGCCTTTCACTTTGAGACGTTTTGCGATGTTTATTGTTTTCTCGTTAGGTTTCATTACTTTTAGATATGCTTGCGTAAATGTTTTTTTTAAAAGATTTGGACTGACGCCTGTTTCCTTGCTTAGCAATCTATAGTGCTCTGTTGTGGATATTTTACCCTTAACAGCAATATCATGAAGTTTCCCGCGCCTTATGAACGCTTCTTTCTCAAGAATTTTATTTGCTTCTTTGAAGACAGGTTCTATTTTCTCTGAGATCAGAACCCCACCAAAATCAAAAATTATGCACTTTATTTTCATTTTATCACTTAGAAAATTTGTCCATCTCTTCTATCAGTTTTTCCGCCATTACACCGTCAGCCGGGTTATGGCCCGATATAGTAAAGTAAAGTTTTGACTGTGGAAGAGCCTTGTGCAGCTTCCATGCGCTTTCCGGCGTGCATATTGCATCATAGCGGCCGTGGACTATGACTACGGGCATTTTCAGCTTGTGGATGTTTTTGAGTATATAGTTTTCCGGCAGGAAGCAGCGCTGGCTGAGGTAGTGCGCTTCCAGCGGCGCCATCGACCTGTAGCTCAGCCTTTTCAGATATTTGTTCATTGTTTTCTGGTTCATATCGAGTTTAAGCATGGTAAGCTCATAGGTGGACCATTCCCGGGCATAGCGGTCCTGTACTTTTTTATTTTTTGAGTTCATTTGTTTTATGTAGTAGGCAACAGGATTTTTCCTATTTGGAACAAAGCTAAGAAACCGATCCCAGGCGTCAGGGAAAAGTTTGGCAGAAAATCCACCGAAGAACTCTTTGAAGTTCTGGTCAACCGAAAGGAAAACGCCCCGCAGCAGCATGCCCGTGACCTTTTCAGGATAGTTTATCGCGTAAACCAAGGCAAGCGTCGAGCCCCACGAGCCGCCAAATAAAAATACCTTCTCAATACCAACATGCGCTAAGAGCTTGTTGATGTCTTCCACCAGCTTCCACGTAGTGTTATTCTTCGTTGATGCAAATGGTTTGCTCTTTCCCGAGCCCCGCTGGTCAAAAAGTATTGTGTTGTATTTGCGCGGATTGAAATATTGGCGGTCTTTAGGAGAAATGCCAGCGCCAGGCCCGCCATGTAAATAGAGAACCGGCCTGCCATTTGGGTTGCCACACATTTCATAGTAAAGTATATGGGCGTCACTCACTTTCAGGTAACCGGATTTGTACGGCTTTATGTGCGGGTATAATTTTGCCATGAATATATAGCTCTACAAGAGGGAATAAATAGTATATTATTTTCTTGTGAGCTATATATGAACCCAGAGAACGTATCGTGTTTCTCTTCTGGGTTCACTATAATTAGAAATGCAAGAATTAAAACAAAATTAAAATGAAATAAAAAAGAAAAAATAAGTAAACTAAAGTTTTCACGCCTTATTTTACTTTACTCTTCGTCGCTACTTGTTTCTGAAGACTCTTCTGATGTTTCTTCATCAGATGATTCTTCTGTTGTTTCTGAAGCGCCTTTTCCGGCTGGGCCGATTTTTTCTCCGACTGCGAATCTGCTGGCTACTTCCTTGATGCGTATCCTGCATTCCTCGCCTTTCTTTGCGCCTGCTACGAAAACGATGAAGTTTTCTATTTTTGTTATTCCATCGCCTTTTGCGCCAACGTCAGTTATCTTGACGTCATGCTCTTCACCAATTTTAATTGGCTTAGGTTTGTCGAAGTCATCGTTTCTTCTGAAGCCGCCGCCGCCTCCGCCGCTACCGCCGCGAAATCCGCCTCCGCCGCCGCCTCTTCCGAAGCCGCCGCCACTTCCGCCTCTTCTTTCTCTATGTTCGTACATTTTTTATGCACCTGTTTTTCTAAAGGATATAGACACGTCTACTACTGTTAAATTGTGCAAGTAAACTTCCGTCTTTATTACCCCTTATTTTATTACTGTTAGAAAATAGGCCTTCAATGCTGGTACGCTAAATGCGTCTTTACCTTTCATTTACCTTCCTACCCTAACTGTAATAATTACTATATTAGCAAGGTATTTAAGCAGCCCTTTCTAAAAGAAAGCGCTGGCGGAAAGAGGCTAGTTTTGATCAGGATTTAAAATTAAAGTAAATGATAATGCCCATGGGAGATTGGGAAGACCTTCAAAAAGAAGTTGCAAGATTGCTTAAGGATGAAGATCGGAAAGACGTTGAATTTCGTCTTAATCTGGTTCTCTCTGAACTGGGTGATGTAGCAAAATATGTTACCCACGACCCAAGGCTTAATCCCAGCGCCAGGCTACACGGAGGGTCAGAAGACGAAGTTTTAGCTTATGGCCAACTTTTTGCCATGCTTTTTGGTTGCGCTAAGCTTAGGGGTATAGATCTTAGGTCAGCCATAGAAAAAGGAATGGAGAACTGGCGTCAGGCAGATTGGAGAAGAGTGAAAAAGCAGGTTTATAAAGGAGCCTTGAAAGGACTCTCAGGTTGTCCGGGTTATGCAGAAGGAGAGGCTTTTGTAGATCGATACGGAAGAAGACTTGAAAAATTAGACGGTCATATTCTTGTGACACATTATGGTAAGCCCGAAATTTCTGTTTATATGGATAAGATGATCGGCGTTGTTACTGATGAAGGTGGAGTAACTTGTCACATGGCTAACATAGCCCGTGAAAGAAACAAACCGTGTGTTGTTGGCACTAGCGACGCTACTAAAATGATAAAGAATGGCCAAAGAATTCGTATTGATGCCGGCCCAGAACGCGATAGCGGAAGAGTTTATCTTCTCTAAAATTTTTTGACTGCAAGCTACTTTTTTGAAAAAGGAGCTTATTTGAAAATCTCTCCAGTCTCCTCTGACCACCAGACTAGATCAAGATGCGCCGGCGGGATGCCGTTGTTTTTGGAAAATTCAATAAGTTTCTTTTCCAATTCAAGATATTTTTTCTCCGTTAACGATGAAGGCACTTCTGGAATTACGCCGTATTTCACCATGTTCTTCAGTATGTGCCTGTCAAGTATGGCTATGTCATCGCCGAAGCCGATGTTGCGGAGAAAGTGAGATGCTTCCTTCATGCCGTAGCCTTTGATATTTTTGACAAGCCAGTTTCTAACTGCGAAGACGTCAGGTGCATCCTCAATGTGTTTTTTTATCTCTAAATTGCCGTTTTCCATTAATAATTCTCTAGCCCCGATTATGTAGTTAGCCTTGTTGTTATTGAAACGTATCGCAGCCATCCATTTTTTTATCTCTTCAGCGCTGCCCGTGAGAAGCAGATTCTTTTCCTTCAGCTTTTCTATTACCTTGGCAGCGCTCTTTGCCTTTGTCTGCGGCGTGAGCAAACAGAAACAAAGCTCTTCGAATATGACATCGTCCGGCTCAGCATAGATGTCCCGGAATTCCTGGAGACGCTTTTCTATAGCGCCGCGCTTCTCTAAATATTTTTGATTTAGTTCTGTCATAAACATCAAAGACATGTGACGAATTAAATTCTTAAAACCCAGATGATTTTAAATACACTACATAGAAAGTGACTTTATGGTTTCAGGATGGCAAGAACCGGTGCAACACACTGAACATAGTCTGGTGGTCGAGCTTGGAAAATATCAGCTATCTCCAGAAGTCAAAGCAGTATTAAGGGAACTGGTAGATTTTAGTGCTGCGAACGGAGAAGTTGTAAGGACATATATGGATGACGGCTCTGACATGACAGCACAAGTGCATAAATCAACCTACGATGATGTCGTACGGATGAAAACTGAAGGCGTTGACCCATGCGTGAGACAGCTAGCTCACGATGTGGCAAGATTTTCCTATCGCCATGGATTTGACTATCCTGGTGTTAAAGTCGAAAGAAAATTTTCACGTCTTCTTGCAGCTCTCGAGTAAAAAGAGCCTAGTAAGACAAGAACTCTATTCTGCACTTCATCATCTTTGTATAAAACTTAAGGTCTGGATTTATCTTCTTGGCCTCGAAAACTATCTGGTTCGAGCCTTCCCAAAATAGAAACCAGCCGCCAGGTTCAAGAAGAACTACTAAAAACGTGAGAAGCAGACTTTGATCGCCGTAAAAAATAATCAGC
>DATDUC010000037.1:0-6685 GCA_035290545.1 archaeon
TGCGCAAGAATGTCAGCACTCTGCCAGAAACGGTGAGGTTCTGAGTTCAAATCTCGGTCGGGGGATCGGATGAGTGTCTAGCTTTAAGCATTTAAGTCGCCTTCCGATCATATTGGCCGCGTTTGATTTGGCTCAGCTAAACACAATTCTGCTTGATCAATATTTACCATATGGCCGAGTACCTTGCCCATCGTGCAAAAGCTTCTTTCCCACGAAGACCGTCCCATCGCCCAGTTCAAGGACTTCGCGAAACGAGCCCCGTCTTGATCCACGATATATTGGGCAGAACCAGACAGGTCGATACCTTCTTAAGCCATTGATTCTAACTAAGTTTATGAAGCAGCAAATGAACCTGTTGGATGAAATCGAAGACATCAAAGCGAGGTTAACGGCTATAGAAACGACTCTTATAGAGACCGAGGAGCCGGAAAAAGGAGACATGGAAGCGATAAAGGAAGCGTTAGCGGAACACAAAAAGAGTAAAACTATTCTATATCGCCCTTAATCATACGCATTCCCTCTTTTTTCGATTCTTGAAACTAATATGGTGCTTGATTTCCATATGATCGTATAGACGATTCTCACGTCACCAATGCGGATTCTGAACGCATCATGCATTCCCTGAAGCTTTTTCACATCATAACTCTTGGCAGGAACCGGGTCCGTGACTAACATTTTTAGAACTTCATCTATCCTTGCATCTGTGACGTCATCAAGCGACCGCTTCGCTCGCGAGGAGAAATATACACGGAACATGACTTGTAATCAGTCTCGCATGACTTAAAGCCCACGGCTCGAACGCATATCGCCTGAGAACTTATGAGACATCATTCCAAGACCAATAATGACCATGGAAGCAATTCAAGGGCTTTTTATAATTCATCAAACATATAAAATAATAGGTGCTTTTTCTTGCTCACGAGTTTACCTTGCCCATCGTGCACTGGGGAAAGAGACGTATCTTTCAAGCCCAGTCAGGGGATGTCCGATAACTTGAGGCTTTTTTAAACGACAAAAGCTATAAAAAGCCCCCTATGCCATATTAATTAGATATGCTCCCCGGTCTTGTACCCTTTTCGGAGGGGCAACACCGGGCTCTTATTTTTTCATTAATTTTTCTATAATTGTATCAAGCAGGAGCGAATCATTGCATATATTTTTCAGATATCCTGAACGGCTGGCCGACATATAAGCATTTTCTACTTTCTTGCCAAGTTTTTGGACTTTTTGTATAGCTGGCGCAAAGTCCCCATCTCCGCTAACAAGAATAGCTGTGTCGTATGAATCTTCATACGCAAGAGATAGCATATCTATTGCAAGCCGTATATGTCCCCCTTTACAGCATATTCAAAAGTTCCATCGCTTTTTCTTATCTTTCTCATATTGCATAATATGACATTAAAACCTGGAATTTTTCTCAAGTTCGAAAAGAATTTTTGCTGCTTTGAGTACACTACTGGATTGCGTCCTCTGTCAAGGGCGGCATTGTAGTAGTAAGTCCCTACCAATAGTCTGCCCTTTCTTAGCTCTTCTATAAAATTACCAAAAGGCAGGGTTTCATTGTCATGGACTCCAAAGGTGTCCTTGACACTATGATATAGGTTACTTCCATCTATAAAAACTGCTATTCTTTCCTTATTAGTTTCGGTATTCATCTATCATGCAACCTTTCGGTTCTGTTAGGTTTATAACTGATGTTAAGGATTAACTGATATTTATAGCCTAAATTTTATGTATGAGATTATGGACTTATCAGAGCTTCACGCCAAAAAGCTTCGCTATCTGCCCGTTGGATTCCTCCGCGAGCTTCATTCTGATGATTTTCTTTTGCTCAACTTCCTCATTACGGCTTTTCAGGAAGCGAAATTAAATTGGGACTCTACAAACAAGTAATTTTTGTTTTAACGCAAAGAAATTTCCGGGTTAATACACAACCACCGAATGCACGTTGTAACCCTTCAGCTTCTCCCTTCCTTTGAGAAAGGAAAGCTCGACCAAAAATGAAAATCCTGCAACTTTGCCGCCGAGTTTTTCCACAAGCTCTGCTGCAGCGACGGCAGTTCCGCCTGTGGCAACAAGGTCGTCGACTATCAGAACCTGCTGCCCTCTGTAAATCGCATCTGCATGCATTTCAATGGAATCGGTTCCGTACTCAAGGGCATACTCCGCACTCACGGTTTTTGACGGAAGCTTGCCTTTTTTCCTTATCGGAACGAACCCGACTTCCAAATCTCTGGCGATTATGGCTCCGAGTATGAAGCCGCGTGATTCTATGCCTGCGACAACGCCTATTTTGTTTTTCAGGAAAGGCATTTCCATTTTTTTCACGGCATCTTGAAGCGCCTCGCCGTCTTTCAGTAAGGCCGTAAGATCCTTGAAAATTATGCCGGGCTTGGGAAAATCCCTAACATCCCTGATCTTTGACTTAAGGTCCATAAGGACTAAGCACGCGGGTTCTGTTAAAAGTATAGCTGATTTTTGAAGAGTGTTAGCGGACGACTGATTATTTAAATTCTTTACAATGTTTCATAAAATCTTCGTCTTCATCCATAACGAATTTCTTAAATTGCTCTGGTTCTATTGGTATCACAGTTACTCCTATATTCACATCCTTGTATATGTCGGGATTTGGAGTTAAGATTACAATTGTATCATGGGTCTGGCTATGATACTTACAAACATCTTTTATTGAGTCAGCATAACTTTGCCCATCAATAATAGGTAGGTCGCCCCTTTTGATTATATCAGCGAAATAGTTGAAAAGACGAGAGTTAGAAAACCATACTTGGCTTACAACATCATGGATTTGAGCACTCGTAACGGCATGGATACGATTCTTATGGAGAGCTAAAAATTCAAAAATCTCCCGCATTAGGTCACCTCCAGAGTTAGAATCAGCCCCTAATCTCTGAACCGCCCATTGGTCTAATATGATTATCTCTTTGTCGTCTAACCCCATCCCCATCTACCATAGTCATCATTCTGTGGTCTCAAAAAGTGTTTTCCCCAATTTTCCAGAGTCCACTAACAGTTTTTTGAAGGCGTCGGATAGTCTACCCTCTATCTTCTTGACTTCAATATTTCTTGGTGAGTTTCTTGATACACGCACTTCTGCGAAACCCGAAGATATGCCCAAAGAAGTCCTCACCTTAAGGGGCAAATCTCTTGCCCTTATAATCTGAATTTTCTCTATATTTTCAGCCATAATATCATATTGTTGCCTAAAGGATAAATAGGTATGAAGATATGATTATAAGAAAAGTGGGAATTCTTCATACCTTTTGTTTCATTTCTTCAACGCCTCTTTAATCAGCTTCTCGGCTTCTTCAAGAGAGGTATCATAGACTACGAAACTCTTGGATTTGTTCTTTTTCCTGTTCACAAGCGTCACGGTAATACTTGCGGGCTTCTCAAGTTTAGGCATGTTAACATATTGGTTATCAAAGCTTTAAATAGTTTTCTTAACATAACATAAGTGTTAACATAAACGTTAGTGATGAAGTATGAGAAAAACAAGAACAAGCAACGACAGAAAAATAAAAGGATACGCCATAATTTCAAAGGGCGACCTTCCCGAAGTGGTGAATAAAAGCACTTACTTCGTGCCGTCCCAAAGTAACCTTAACAGGAAATATAAGGTTACAGGGGCAGGCTACGGGAGATGGGCATGTAACTGCCCAGACTTTCAAAATAGACATTTAGACTGCAAGCATATTATCAGCGTAAAATTCTGGCTGAATGTCAAGGACAAGATGGAGAACGAACAGCCAGACAAAATATACACAGAAAATCCTATGTCATGCCCCTATTGTAAATCCGAGAAATATGTGAGAAATGGCAGCCGAAAGAACAACGGGATAAAGAAGCAGACTTATCGCTGTAATTACTGCAAGCGGTATTTCGTAGAAGAGCCGTTCAAGAAGATAAAGGGGAATGCACAGGTTGTTACGCTTATCATGGATTTGTTTTACAAGGGCATAAGCTTGCGAAAAATCCAGAACCATCTTGAGCAGATTTACGGGATAAAGATAAGCCACGTGACAATTTACAGCTATGTCAAGAAATTCACAAAGATTATAGACAACTACGTGAAGCAGTTTAACCCTAAAGCTTCTGACATGTGGCATACGGACGAGATGATGATAGACAGCAATGGAAAGAAGGTCTGGCTCTGGAACTGCATGGACAGGGATACCCGCTTCATGTTGAGCAATTTGATAACGCAGGAAAGAACTATAGAAGACGCTGAAAGTGTCTTCGCTATAGCGAAACAAACAGCCAATAGCAAGCCCATGTTCATGGTGACGGACGGACTTCAAAGCTACAAGAAAGCTTTCAGAAATCAATTCTTCACTCTGGAAAATCCGAGAAGCGAACATATACAGGGTGCAACTTTTCAAGACAAGATAAACAATAACATTCTTGAAAGGCTTAACGGTTCTGCCCGTGAAAGGACGAAGGTCATGCGAGGCATGAAGAAGATGGAAACCGCTACGGCTGTAATGAACGGCTACAGGAACTACTACAACTACGTAAGACCGCATCAAGGATTAGATGGGGCTACGCCTTCCGAGAAAGCGAGAATAGACTTAAAGCTTGACAGGAATAAGTGGTTATCACTGATAAGGCAGGCTTCGTATGGAGTGTAGAAAATGAAGGCATTAGAAAAGTACATAGCAATACATCGGAGGAATTGTAGGTAAATATACCAGAAACAAGAAGTGATATGATTGAAAGACATTTATTCTGATGACAAGGTGAAATTATATTATGGTGATGCCTTTGAATGTTTAGAAGTCCTGCCAAAGAATACTATTCAAACAGTCATAACAAGCCCAACATATTGGGGGAAACGCCAATTTACAAACGATGAACGGGAATTTGGAAAAGAGTCACTTGAGCAATACATTCACAGATGTGTCAATCTGTTTAGCAAGCTTCTTGACTTAATCAAAGAAGATGGCTCTCTGTTTTTTATTATGCAGGATTCTCGCATGGGCAGTGGAATTTCAAGAACACAACATTTTAGTGATAAGTTTTTTAGTGAGCATCCGTCATGGAAACGCAATGGTAATTCCAAAGAAGTGCATGGCAACACAAGTAAGGTAACGGCGCATCATGACATTATCAAAAATACTTCATGGTGTGGCATACCCTTCAAAATTGCTAACGAACTCGTAGATAGAGGTTATATCTGGCGGGATTATATAATTTGGGAAAAACCAAATCCTATGCCAGACAAAATAGTGAATAGAGTGCGCCAGTCGGCTGAATATGTCTTTCACTTTGTTAAAAACAAATCATACAAATACAATCCTAAAGAGATTTCTGTTATTGGAAAAAGTGGTCGCCCCAGACCCATGAACCAAGTATGGACAGAAACACCAAATCCAGAGGTTTCGCACTCGGCTACGTTTTCCCCAATAGTAGTTGAACGTCTTTTGAAGGCTACCACCGATGCTGGAGATTGGGTTTTTGACCCCTTCGTGGGTTCAGGAACGCTTCTAAAGTTGTGCTTAAAAAATGACAGGCATTTTATTGGATGTGATATTAATCCAGAATTCACGAGAATATGCAAGAGAATTATTACTTCTTATCAACCTTTGCGGACTTATTCCCATTCTTCAGACTATTGAGATATTGTGTCAATACTTGTTTCACATAATCTGTTATAAGGACGTTTTTCTTTTTAGCAATAATAGTTAAATTATCATAATCTGATATAGAATGCCCTTTCCAAACAATAGCAAGGCGACGAATATTTTCTGTGGCTATATGTTGGTGACTTTCTGGACTTGCCCAGTAACATGTTTTGCAAATATCAGGTTTCTTGTCTTTCCAATTTGGGCAATGCTCACATGACCAAGATTTTGCCCGATTACAAGATGCACATAATGGCATAAATTCGTTAGTTTTCAAAGTTGCGGGTTCACCACTGATTTCATATGGTATTTTATGGTCAATCTGTAGATATCGTTCTTCATATTGTTGTAAACAAATACTGCAACGAAGACCAGCAGAACGAATAACATCTTTTTTGAATTGTTTTGAGAACATCTTTCTTCCTGCAAGTGTTCCAAGATGCATATTTTTAGGATTTGCAAATCTATATGCATTTATTGTTCTTCCGTCAGAACTTGGGACGCGAAAAGATTCTATAGGAATTCCCTTCTCTCTAACATCTCGTATGGCTCTTGATGTATGGCGATAACCATATTTGTTTTGTAAATCGTCTGATGTAATCTGCCCATATTTAAAAATGTGGTCTATTACTGTTTTTGCTCGTTTAGCAGTGATAGACTTGGCTTGCGATAATAGTTCGGTTGTCCATCCTTCTGGAACATTTACAGCATCCTTCTCCTCCATAAAGATATCTGTAGAAACGGGTTTATAAATCAGTTAATCCTTAACATCAGTTATATCCTTTACAGAACCAGCACGCGGCAAATATTTAAGCAATTAGCCAATACAATGTGAAATGGTGATAGGCATAATCGGGGCGCTGGACGTTGAAATAGAGGAATACGTAAAAAATGCCGTGATAGTTGAAAAGAAAGAATGGTCCGATTTTGTCTTTTACGAAGCGCGATTATTTGGCAAGGAAGCAGTTATCGTGAAGTCCGGCGCCGGCAAGGTATTTTCTTCCATGGTGTGCCAGAAGATGATAGACGAATATGGTCCGGAA
>DATDUC010000038.1:0-3537 GCA_035290545.1 archaeon
ATAATACAGGCAGGATTGAACTATGTGCTGAAGGGCGGCGATGTTGTTGATCTCTATCTTAAATGATCAGTTTTGTATGCTGGGACAGAAATTATATTTATGCACTTTATAGACCTGTAACGCCCAATAATCTTTTATTACGTCATTAAATCTGCTTTTTATATCCATCATTATTTTCCTGAATTGATCCGCATTTTCAATTTCTATATCAACTTCGGCTTCCCAAGGCCCTAAGGCTTTTACAATATATATAATATTTGGGTTCATTCTACAAAATTCTACAAATGTCTTATATCTGTGGTCTGTTAAATTGCGCAGACTTATCAAAACCTTATAATGCAAATAGGGATAATTTGACTCATTTGGAACAATATTGTAATGCCTTATAACTCCGAATTTTTCCAGTTTCTTGATTTTATTTGCTACCGTTTCAGCGCTTACATCAATTAGTTTTGCTATATCGGCACAAGATGCTCTGGAATTTTTTCCGAGTTCCAAAAGAATTTTCCAGTCTACGTCATCGATCTTTGCCTTTTCCGGCACAGCCCTAAAAAAAGATTTTCTAAATGTACCAACTCCTTTTCCTATAAGGTAATCACGCACGAAATATTCGCCATGTATAATTGTTGCAATAGTTCTTTCAGAGATATGCCGTCCATAAAGCCGTGTGAATTCGCCTATAATTCTGTCCAGATATTCCATATCTCTTGCCCATATGCCAAATGCTAAATCATAACGCCCGTCGCAACTGGCAACCCATACCACGTTTTGGTTTTGTTTTAAGAAATTAGTCATTTCTACCTCTTTGTTCTTATCCACGTCCTGTAGGCGCAAAAAAATTTTGTGGATAGTAAATCCAAGTTTTGAAATGTCCACGACTGTATGGAACGACGAAACTATATCTTCCTGTACCAATCGCTTGATTCTAAAACCAACAACCTGTTTTGATAAACCAACGTTTTTTGCTATGTTGGAATTTGACTGGCGGGAATCCGTATCGAGCTGATAAAGAATTTTCTTATCTTTATTATCTATTTTGGTCATTATTTTTACTATTTACAATAAACTATATATAACTATCGATTTTGTAAAAGAAATTTCTATTTAATTTTATTAATCTAAGAAATCAAGTAATAACTAAAGAGTGATAAATATGCAGCATAAGCTGGAAATAACGAAAAAGCTCGAGGACCTTGGCGTCCATCTTTATAGGAATGACTTTGTCGCAGTCCTCAATATGCCCACGGCCAATAAATGCGAGAAACGTGCAGAACAAGTTGAAATAAACGGCAGAACTCAACAGGCCTGCAGGAACTGCGTCACCCAGGGCATTCCATCCGGAAGGCGCCTTTCACTTCAGCAAAGCGTGAAAATAATAGATTATTTTGCAGGGAACTACGGCACTCGCTTTTTAACAGTAAACGGCCGCGGCGACCCGTTTCACCCGGAGCTAAAAGCAGAAACACTTGGGAAAATAAAGCATGCAAAAGGGCGGGGCGTTCAATCGTACGTATTCACCGCGGGAAATAATCTTGATGAACCTACGTGCGATTTTCTGGCCTGCAATGAAGTCAACGTAATGATAAGCCTGTACGGCAACAAATTCATCGGGCCTGAGTTTTTTGAAGGCGTGGTTTATCCGCAATCGACTGGCAGGCTGCAAAATCAGGCAAAAATTGCCGGAAACCTTAGAAGGCTCATAGGAACTTACAACTCCAGGAAACCAGAACAGGGAACAAGAATCGGGATGAATTATGTCGTGCTTGAGGAAGATCTGCGGGATGTTGAAAGAATAAGAGCCCTCCAGGAAGCTGCAAACAATAACAGGGTTTTCTTTGTATGCAATACGCCGTTCAAGCCGCATCCAAATCCTGCCGTACAAGAACAACTGAGGTATCTTGCGAGGGAATTCAGCGATTTTCACATAAGCCACAGCACCGGCGTGAATGGCCAGTGCCAAATGGGCGCGGGTTCGTCTGTCACAATTGATTATGACGGCACTTTCTATCGCTGCCCGTACATGAGCGGCCGAGGAGACGGCAACTTCCTGACCCTAGCAGAACTGGAGAGGCGGGCTGTCGTAAAGAGTTATCTTTCGGACAGGGGCTGGGTATGCGTAATGAGGGGCACGAGGCTGTGATATTATGTATCTTGAAGAACTTGATAGATATGAGAATGGACTAATTGAAAAATTCAGGAGCCATCCAGTTTTTACCAACATAAAAACCCTTTCCGACTCAGAATTCAAAAACATGCTTGTCCAGAAACGCTTTATTTCACTCAGCTTTACGCCGCTCTACGACTGCGCGATCGACGCGATAGAAGACAAAGAAGGTAAAACCCTGCTTCGGCAGTTGCTCCGCGAGGAATACCCGAAAGGCCAGAGCCACAGGGAGAACCTTGTAACGGACCTAATCAAAATTGGTATAACAAAAAAAGAAATACTCGAGACAGAGCCGACCAAAGAAACAATAGAAGCTATAAAGTCTCTTTTCGCCCTTTTGAAATTTCAGGATTTTCATGATATAAAAATTCTTGTGTCGCTGCGGATGGCAGAGGAACTGCTGGTCGCTGAAGAGTACTCATTCATACTGGCCGAATTAAAGAGTCGCTATAATATTCATATAAATGATTCTATTTTTTACGGGCCGCACTACATGCACGACAGAAAACAAAAACCGTTTGGCGTATCCGGAGAAAGCCATGCAGATAAATTTAACAAAATACTGGCCGCTATAATAAATATGGAAGAAAAGTGCGCCGCCGCGAAACATGCGATAGCCGCAGCGTGCGAAGCCAGGATGAAATTTTTTGACCAGTTCGTAAAATAAATTTCTATTAAAAACTTGTTCTTCAATGATTGTGTATGTCGGCAGGAAGCTGGTTCAGGTATGTCATCGGCATAATACTCTCCATAGACGTACTTAGAATTGCACTCACGGGCTCGCAGATGCAGCTGAGCACTATAACGCTGGCAGTAATATTTCTGATACTTGCTGCGCTCTACGTCGTCAAGAGAATCTAGGCGGGTCTGAGAACCGAATTGAAATGTTGCGTTCTTGAAATCCCTTTAGCATATACGGGATGTCGTACCAGTCTTTTCTTGGAATGGTTACAGCACTATCTGGCCTACCACCATTATATATGACGCAATTAATCGCGTGATCCAATATCTGAAGATACGCTATTTTTTCCATAAGTTTACAGTAACGCAAATCGATATAAGCCTTTGCAAAACAACTCAACAGCGTATAAATACAGCCACTATAATTAAATTATGGCATTCGATTTCCTAAGCAGCATGGACACTACCACATTGTTCCTGCTTCTCATAATATTCATACTCTTTGTGCTTTCGATGAAAAGGGTTTTCTCGATAATAAAAAATGCCATTTTCATCGCCGTGGCATCTATATTGTTCCCCGTTGTCATGAACAGCTTCTTCGGGTTCAACATACCTACTGATACGGACTCCATCGTTTCGTTCATACTGCTCGGCCTCGGACTGTACTTCATTTACATGTTGGGAAAGTCTGT
>DATDUC010000039.1:0-22505 GCA_035290545.1 archaeon
CCTATGGGCTTGTCAAAAAAATAGACCATACCATAAGAGGTATGGAAAGCCGATTTGACGAGTTTGTCGAGGAAGTGGCTGGAGACAAAAGCTACAACGAAAAACAGGAAATAAACTATGGCATAAGGGCGACCATAGGACTGAGACAGATATCAAAAATTGTGCGCCACTATGTGGAAATGGCAAAGAAATTCAAGAACCTCCAGATAGCTATGATACTTCAGATGCAGTTGCCAATAATTGAAAAGATTGCCGAATCCGAAATAAAGGGTGCTGAAGCCTTTGTAAACGGCTGGCCTATAGGCGATTCCATAGGCCCTCTTGTTGCTGCGTCATACATGGAAAATAGCAAGGAAATAGCTGAAGACATAATGGCAAGCACAACAGTAATAGAAGGCAGGAAATGTTTTGTGCTTAAGGCAAAGGGTCCTTCTCCTCATCTGGGCAGGGATGACGAGGCGATAGCCGCTATAATGAAAAAGAATAAAATTGCAAGGATAATAACCATAGACGCTGCTCAGAAGCTGGAAGGTGAAAAATCCGGAAGCGTAGCAGAGGGCGTCGGCTTTGCTATGGGCGGCTGGGGCCAGAGGGAAATGATAGAAAACACACTAATGGCGAAGAAAATGCCCATAGACAGCATTGTAGTAAAGGTTGGTATGACCGATGCGATAATACCAATGACCAAAGATGTATATGAGTCAGTACCGGTTGTTCATGACTTCATAAAAAGAGCCGTACGGCGCACGAAAAAGAACGCCAAAATCATAATTATAGGTGTTGGAAACTCCTCAGGAATAGGAAACGACAAAAAGGAAATCGAAAAGGTAAAGGAAATCGTAGAGATGCTTGATAAGAGAAAAAAGGAAGAGGAAGCAAAGCAGAAGAAAGGCGGCTGGTTCTAATCTTGCTTCATTCTAAAGGAAAGTAAAAACGGCTGTCCTTCTAATTTTTTCACCCATTTATCATAATCTTCAACAGAATCGAAGCCAGCTCCTTCAAGTTCGATAGATGTTGGCCAGTAAATCGTATCAGCGTCTACAATGTCCATATATTTTCTAAATATAGGACTTAGTACAATAGACGTGTTAACACCGTCATCATACAAATAATGAAGGCCGTCGCTGTTTCTTGATGAAAACGCGTATTGAAAATCAGAACCGTCTATTTCTGCTTTCAGGAGGTCAAGTGGCTCTTGCATAATTATCAATGCTTTTTTGATCTAAGAAGATTTAAGCTGAAAATAGAAAATTTTCGTGATTCTTTCGTATATCAGGCGTGATTTGTTTTTTGTTTTAAGTGCTTTTCATGCAGCAGTATTTGTTACTGGTCGAGAGATATATTTATATAGTTTTTGCCGGATAGAGACAACTATAGAGGGGTAAAAATGGTCGCAAGTTCAAAGGTATTGGACGCATTAAGAACAATAGGTCTAAACAAGTATGAACGTAACTTATGGGTAGCTCTGCTCTCACGCGGCTCTTCTACGGCAGGTGAACTTTCTGATATTTCTAATGTTCCACGGTCAAGATGCTATGATGTTCTTGAATCGCTTGCTGATAGGGGATTTGTAATAGTCCAGCCAGGCAAGCCGATGAAATATGTTGCAATTCAACCACGAGAAGCTCTTGAACGCCTTAAGAAAAAGGTCCAACAGGAAGCCGTGGAAACAAGTGACAAAGTGGACCGCCTTGTGAAGAGCGAGCACATCAAAGAACTGGAAAGAATTCACAAAGACAACATAAAAACAGTTAAACCTGAGGATCTCACAGGTGCTTTGAAGGGTCGCTATGCAATGCTGCAGCAACTTGAGACGATGATGAAAAATGCCAAAAAGACTATAAAGTTGATGACTACGGAAAATGGCCTTGCGGAGCTTGTGGAAAATCATACTAATGTTCTAAAGAAAGCATCAGATGCGGGTGTGAAAATACAGATAGCTGCGCCTGTTACAAAAAACACCCTAGAGCATGCAAGATCTCTTTCCAAGTATGCCCAGGTGAGAAGCACAGAAGATGTTGACATCATAGAGAAATTCCTTGGACGCATGTGTGTTGTGGACGGTGAGGAATTTGTTCTCGGTCTTACGGATGATGTGAAAGTTCATCCAACACAGGATGTTGCTCTCTGGACGCAAAGTTCCCACGCAACGGCAAATGTCTTTGAGCCATTGTTCGAGCATGTGTGGAACAATTCAAAGCCTGTAAAGTAAATATTACTATTGTAATTCTTTTGTAATTGTTACCTCTTACGAATCAGCTATTTTAAGATTCAGTAAATCATACCAATAGTTGAACTTCATGTATCTAACCCCCGAAGATACGTCAATGCTAAATGGAAGCATAGAAATAATGAGCCATATTTTTGGACGACTTAGAGATACTCCTGTCAAGGATGCCGTAAGAAATTTATCAGGACTTGATAAAGCCAAACAAGATAGATACAGACGTAAGGACAGAAAAGATACACGCATGTTTGACATCGTTGCAGAAGATGCAATTTCTATCGGAGATGGTTTTAGTGGTCATATGGATCAAATGCTTCGCGTTTATAATAAAACCGGTGTTATAATCACAGAAGAGTGTGGAAGAGTACCACGAGAGATTCCAATAGAACACAGCACACCAACAGTTATAAGCGATCCAGTAGATGGTAGCTCTTATTTTGATGACGTCATGAAACGACTAGGCGAGCCCGATGATAGTGTTGGGGTGGTTTTTGACAGGGAAGTAGATTTGGTCGGTGCAATGGCAAGAAGGCATGCGTGCAACACATCTGTCACATTGATTAAAGACAATATGATAAAATATTCTGTCGTTCTCAATCTGTTTACTGGCGATATTTATGTGGGCTCACCGATGGGGGTTTTCATGGGTGACATAAAAGTCGCGAGAACGTTAAGCGACATAAACATGCCTGTTGAATTTGACGGAAGCGAAAACCTTACAATGCTTTGTTATACGAGACAAGAAGGAAAATATGAGAGAAACAGGCAAGGAACACACCTTAGGCTATTGCCAATGCACGAAGCCTCTAGAAGAGAGATAGGTCCCATTGGTCCTATGAGATTTACATATCTCGTACGTTTTGGCGATGAAAATGATTTTAAAGTAGGAGTGATCGCCCATAACGGGGAAAAGGTCCAGGAAGCTATTCCAAACGTCGCCATGGCACTTTTCTCTAAAGGAGCTCTGAATGCGTATAAACTCTTCTGCGATCCGGAGTACACCGAGCAAAGGGCTGGCATGCAACTTACACCGAATTTTGCAAACAGCCTGTATAGTGACGGTTTTCTGCGCAACACCGGTGTTAGATCGTCCTTCTTTAACAATTATGATTATCCTAGCGAGTTTAGAGATACGACAGCGGTTATTTCGCCCAGTAATGATGCAGCACTAACAATGTTCACAGGAATGGTATCAAGAGGATATGCAGTAAGAATTGTTTAATAATTAGAGGTGGTCTAAATGTCAGTCAGAATAAATCCCAGTGTAAGGTTAAGCGGAAACGATCCAGAGTATCCTTTGGTTTTAACTTATGAATCCGGCGATTTAGAATCACCTCGTCCACAACTAACATTTAGCTTGCGATATAAAATTAGGATTGATGGTGATTGTCCATACAGAATAATAAGCGGTGTAGTAGAGCAAGCTGGCATGTCGTCAAGGGACTGCTTGGATGACGAAGATGCAACGGAGTTAATGTTAGATACGGAACGTGAATCTGTAGGGGAAGTAACAAAATATCTAAAAGAATTATTTCATGGTGCGGTGATTTTAGGCTTTAGGGGTACTAGTTGGACCTCACGCAGCCAGGAACGTGCATATGACATCCCAAAAGATCAATAAATCATCGAGCTGTAACAAAAATTTATTCTGTTAAGAGCTTTTCATTTAATTTCTACTTATGATAGCACAAAAATTGCTCGACGATATAAGAAGCGGGAAAATAAAAAATGTTGAGGAACTGGAGCTGACGAAGATAAAGCTCGCTCAAGGCGATCTCATAAAAAACTCCGATATAATTAATATTCTTTCAAAAAACGATGCCGATTACGACCGTATTATTAAGTTGCTTAAAATAAAAAATGTCCGTACTGCCAGCGGCGTGGCAAACATAGCTGTAATGTGGATGCACGACTCGCATGAGAATAGTTGTCCTGCTAATTGCATATATTGTCCATCTTCTAAAATCGCGCCGAAAAGCTACACCGGCGTTGAGCCTACAACACTGCGTGCCATTCGAAACAACTACGATCCTTTTCTCCAAGTCACCAATAGAATCAAGCAACTCAATCTTATTGGACACCCAACAGACAAGTGCGAACTGATAATAATGGGCGGCACTTTCCTTGCTACGCCGAAAAGCTTTCAGGATGAGTTCGTCAAACGTTGCTTAGATGGTTTTAATGGATTCGAAAGCAGTGACCTGGTTTCTGCCCAGTTAGCAAATGAAGCAGCAAAAAACAGATGTGTTGGCTTAACAATAGAAACACGCGCTGATTTTTGCAGCCAGGAGCATATAGAACAAATGCTGAAGCTCGGCTGCACGCGTGTCGAGATTGGTGTACAGAGCACGGACGATAATATTTTGAAATTAATCAACCGGGGGCATAACGCGCAGGCAAACGTAGATGCCATAAAGCGCCTGAAGGAAAGCGGGCTAAAAGTTTGTGTGCACTGGATGCCAGGACTCACCGGTCTTTCTGGAAAAATAGACGAAAAGAAAGAAATAGAATTATTCTCGCGCATTTTCACGGCTGATTACATGCCGGATGAGCTGAAAATATATCCGACACTCGTTGTAGCTGGTACCAAACTATATGAATTGTGGAAAGGTGGGGAGTACACCCCACTAACAAATGATCAGGCGATTAATCTGCTTATAGAGTTCAAGAAAATCGTTCCACCTTGGGTGAGAATAAAACGTGTCATGCGCGACATATCAGAGCACAAATCAGAAGCTGGTGCAAGGGTAACAAATCTCCGGCAGCTTACAAAGGAGAGAATGAAAAAAGAAAATGTTGAATGCCGGTGCATAAGATGCCGTGAGGTCGGGCACATAAAAGAAACTAGCGGAGATTTGGAATTAAAGGAAATTACATATGATGCGTCTGACGGGAAGGAAATTTTTCTAAGTTATGAAAATGACAATGCGCTTCTTGGTTTTCTTAGATTAAGACTTTCAGATATGGCGAGGATAAGAGAACTTCACGTCTATGGTAGCATGGTACAAATAGGAAGGTCAGGAACAAAAAAAGACGCACAGAGTGCGTCATACGACTTGTGGCAACACAAAGGGCTGGGAAAGAAGTTGTTAGAGAGAGCAGAAGAAATTGCAAAATCCTCTGGTTATACTTCAATAGCAGTGACAAGCGGCATCGGTGTCCGTGAATACTACAGGAACCTTTGTTACGCTTTTGAACCTCCATATATGACGAAAAAATTGTAGGTTAGCATAATTTTAAGAACTCGGTCAGACATATAATATTGGGTATTGGTCTTTTCTTTACGGTGATTACTATGACGCTCGAACAAGAGATGCGACATGAGGTCGCGAGGCTTGAAAGAGAACTTATGTCAATAGATATAGAGCTAGAAAAAGTGAACTCCAGAATAGTACAGTTACTGGACACGAGAAAGAAAATGGAATATGACCTCAGAGTACTGCGTGGCAGTGTTGATGAGAACTACATAAGAGGCCTTGAGGAAGAAAGTTTGGCAAAATTTATTGGCAAAAAAATAAAAATCTAAACATCTAGCTTTGTTTCTTATTTTGTCTAGAAAAAATTCTTCTGTAATGATCAGCGTATTTGTGTCTGTAGCGATACAACATATAGATAATTGCTACCACAACGATGACGGTCACGATTTGTTCAAGCATGTTTAGTTTTCCTGCGATGCTGACATAAGCTGAGCCAAGTTCCCAGCCAACCAGACCCAGAATAAACGTTCGTGGAATTGAGCCTATGAACGTGGCTACTGCATATTTCTTCCACGACAATCGTAGCACACCAGCAGAAAGCGACACAATGGCAATGGGAAAGAACGGTATCGCGCGAAGTACAGCTATGGTTACCCAGACTTTATTGCCTTTTTCCATTTTCTTCTCCTGGATCTCTACAGTTTCCCATGATATCCTAAGAAATTTATGAAATTTCATTACAAGCCTACGGCCGCCAAAATACCCTATGCCATAGGCGAAAAAAGATCCGATGGTAGATGCTATGGATGCAGGAATAACAATATTGAAAAATATCCTTGACACAGCATCCCAAAACGCTATGTCAGACGGTATCAAAATAAAACTAGCACCCATAATCACTAAAGGTGATGGTACAGGCAGCAAAAGCTCCTCTAGAATCACCACGATAAACACGCTGAAAGCGCCATAAGCGTGCACAAAAGAAAGAACCCAGGCCACGAGGCCACTCAATATTTCAGAAAATACCATACTACCAGCTAAGAACTATATCCTGTTTGCTATTTCTTTAGTTATATGCGCTAAAAATTCTTCTGTGCTTACACCAAAACGCGGTTTTTCACCACGTTTTCTCACGGCCAGCGTACCGCTAGCTTCTTCCTTATCACCTATTACAAGTATGTAAGGCACCTTCTGCATCTCTGCTTCTCTTATTTTGTAATCCATGGTATTTTGCCTTAAGTCGGCTTCTGCACGGATGCCTTTTTCCACAAATAATTTGCAAAATCTGCTGGCAGCGTCCGAGTTCCTGTCCGTAAGCGATACGATTTTAACCTGAACCGGTGCTAACCATAAGGGGAATGCGCCATTAGTGTGTTCAATAAGTATGCCTATGAAGCGTTCTAGGGAACCATAAATAACACGATGCAACATAATGGGTCGATGAGCCTGTCCATCTGCTCCTATATATTCCAATTCGAATCTTTCAGGCATTGCAAAATCTAGTTGTATCGTTGAAAGCTGCCAGGTTCTTCCTAATGAATCCTTAACATGAAAATCTATCTTAGGTCCATAAAAGGCCCCATCACCCGGATTTATTTTATAAGTTATATTAAGTTTTTTTAATGCCTCTTCTAACAATTTTTCTGCGGTTTCCCACAATTCGTCAGAACCTATCCTTTTCTCAGGCCGCGTAGATAACTCAACGTGATCGAACTCCAAACCGAATTTTTTGTAAAATCTTTGTATTAAATTAGCGACTCCCATTATTTCATCTTCAGCCTGCTTCTCATCTGCGCAGAAAATATGAGCATCGTCCTGTGTAAATTGTATAACTCTAAACAGTCCTGCCAAAACACCAGATAATTCTGTTCTATGAACTATGCCCATTTCCCCGACTCTTAGTGGCAGATCTTTGTACGATTTAGTTCCGTCCTTAAAAACCATCATGCCGCCAGGACAGTTCATAGGCTTAACTATAAATGGTCTTCCTTCATAATTTGTTATAAAATTATTTTCCTTATATTTTTCCCAGTGACCGGAAACTTTCCATAACTTGCTGTCCATAACTTGAGGTGTTTTTATTTCTCCATATCCTTCTTTCATGTGCTCCTCTCGCCAGAAATTTATAAGTTCGTTGTATATTATCAGACCGTTGTTATGCCAAAAAACCATTCCTGGTGCTACTTCATTAAATGAGAACAAATCTAGTTTCTGACCCAGTATTCTATGATCATTATCTTTCAAGCTTTCTCTATCTAATTTCATTTTAGAAATCTGATGCAAGAGCTGTTTTGGATCGTAAGACTCTTCGGTGGTCTGCGGTTTACTTTGATTACTTGAAGATCTTATCTCCCGAGAAAGTTCGGAAAGTGGATGACCCTTGCATTTCAGCTCAAAAGACTTGTACCAGCCGAACGGCGAGCGGTGAACTTCATAATCTTTTTTGAGCAGTTCTGCAATTTTTATTACCATGCTAAGCGCGATAGCTGGCTTAGCGGGCGTCGAACTAAGATGGACAAAAGGATAAACAACGATAGTTTTCGTGTGGACTTGCTCAGCTACTTTTTTAATTTCGTCGGCTGTTTTTTCAGCAACAGAATCGTCGTCACCGGCCTCGGAAGAACAAAAAGCAACAAGGCACTCCTCAACATGCTCCTTGTCTGTGTCGGTCTGCTCGGCTGATTCTATGGCTTTCTTTTTCTTTTCGTATTCGATGTAGTCGCAATGAGTCAAAAGAATCTTCATACAATCTCTCCAATTATACTGATTTTCGCACTTAAAAAACTAAATACATCTACTACAGAATTAGTTTCGGACTGTCCGTAATCCACCGGTCATATAAACCCAATTATCATTGTCTTGTAGATTATTTAAGTCTTGTAAAAAGTAACAATATTGCATAACAGCCCCGTGGTGTAGCGGTCAAGCATAGAAGCCTTTGGAACACCTTTTCTTAGAAAGAAAAGCTGTACTAAAAGAATGGTGTTAAGAAAGCTTCGGACGACGGTTCGAATCCGTCCGGGGCTATTTTTAAACTTTTGTAATTAACTAATGCGCTGTAGAAAATGAAACAAAGAATAAATGGTGATACACCTGACATTATCACTTATACGTTTACAGTGCAAACTTCTCCTAAACGTTTACATCAGTTAACTGACCTTGGCCTGATTAGGCTTCCAGAGCTGTTTGAAAGGGATGGAACACAATACAGAAAAAGTCGGGACTACATGCTTCCGGATGGTTCGAAAAGGATAGTGCAATACGAGTCCGAATAGCTTAAAATCGCTTCTATCTAATTATTATTATGCAACCAGCAGAAAGGACAAAGAACGTCAAATATTCCATAAGAGACATTGCTGTGCTTGCGAAGCAAGTTGCCAAAAAGAGAGACATGATATACCTTAACATAGGTGACCCTAACAGGTTTGACTTTTCTACTCCAAAACATCTTGTTGCCGCAGTGATAAAGGCAATGAAGCAAAACAAGAACTTTTATGCAGATTCGATGGGCGAACCGGAAGCAGTGGATGCCATAGCTGACTACTGCCGCAGCATCGGAATAAATGTGCTTAATGGCGACATAGTCGTAACCTCCGGAGTGTCTGAAGGTATAGGAATGTGTTTCGCTGCTCTATTCAATCCCGGAGACAATGTCCTTATACCAAAGCCTTCTTATCCTGTTTACAGCGCTTATCTCAATCTATACGATATTGGCATAAACTTCTACACACTCAACGAGGAAGCTAATTGGAATCTGGACATAGACAACATTGAAAAGAACATCAATGAAAAGACGAAGGCAATTGTTATAATAAACCCGAACAACCCGACAGGCGCTGTATATGACAAGCAGACGCTGAAGGACTTAATAAACCTGGCTGGTCAGCACAACCTTCTGATTTTCTCGGATGAAATCTATGACGAGCTGATTCTTGAGGGGAAAATGTATCACACAGCTGCTCTTTCGAAAGAGGTTCCGGTAATAACATTCAATGGTTTAGCAAAAAATTTCCTGGCGCCGGGATGGAGAACTGGCTGGCTTGCAATAAAAGATGTTACAGGAGAGTTGAAAGAAGCCAAGACTGCTCTTTTCCAGTTGGCTCGTGCGCGTCTTTGCTCGGTTACGCCGCAGCAGTATGCTGTAAAGCCGGCACTGGAAGGCAACCGGAAACACATAAAAGATGCTGTGAAAAAATTACGCAGCAGGCGTGATATAGTATACAAGAGGATAAATGAAATAGATGGTCTTAGTTTGAAGAAGCCGCAGGCCGCTTTCTATGCTTTTCCTAAAATAAATTTCAAAATTGACGACAAGCTTTTTGTCACAAAATTAATAGAAGAAGAGGGCGTTGCTACTGTTCATGGGTCGGGCTTTGACATGCCAGAACACTTCAGAATAGTGTATTTGCCGCAGGAGCCACTACTCAACGAAGCTCTCAACAGGATTGAAAGATTTATAAAGAAGAACAACTTCAAATAATAAATGAGCTATCAATCGTATCTGCCAGGTTTTCCTTCTTATGTACCGCTAGATAATTTTGACCGACTATTGACATGTTTAAACAATATGGATAATAGCAATGGTTATGGAACACCTAAGCTAGATATTTTTCGTGAAGCCCGTGTCATTGTCGCAACAATGGAGCAAGAAGCAGATCCAAAGGCATGGTTTTACATACAACTCCTAAGAGGGATTTACGCTAAAGGTGTTTGTGCTAGAACAGAATCTTATTTTTCCCAAGATTCAATTTGTAAAGAATATACCCAGCTTGTGTTAGATTTTTGACTGCTTGCCTTAAGCTTAATAATTATCACTGTAAAAATAAATATTATGATAGTCATTCTACGTCTTGGCCATCGTTTAGGTCGCGACCAGCGCATATCTACGCACTGCGGTCTTGTTTCACGAGTACTGGGCGCTGACAAAATAATATACAGCGGCGAGCAGGATAGCGGTATAATAAAAAATATTGAGGAAGTCGGTGCACGATGGGGCGGCTCTTTCACTGCAGAATATCAAAAAAACTGGAAAAATGTTGTGGAGGAATACAAACGAAAGAAATTCTCTGTTGTCCACCTTACTATGTACGGTCAGCCGGTGCATGACAAAATAAAGGCTCTTAGAAAAAAGACTAACATCCTAGTGGTTGTTGGTGGTGAAAAGGTACCTCCGGATATCTATCAAATAGCAGATTACAACATAGCGATAGGCAACCAGCCCCACAGCGAAATTGCAGCACTGGCTATATTTTTGCATGAATATTTCGCCGGAAAAGAACTGGAAAAAAACTTCAAGAACGCAAAATTAAAAATAATCCCCCAGGAAAAAGGGAAGAAAGTCGATGAAGCTGACTGATATGTCAACAAAAAATGGATCCCAAATCGTTAAGGAAGGTTATAACAAAATCGCCAAAGATTACCATAAATGGCGAATCAGTTCTGGTGATACAAAACTGCTGAAAAAATTTGTAAAAATACTTCCAAAAAAATCAAAAGTACTTGATGCTGGGTGTGGCGCTGGTGTGCCAGTAGCAAGATTCCTAACTGAATCGAAACTGGACGTAACCGGAATTGATATATCCAAAAACATGATAAAACTTGCCAGAGAAAATGTATCTAAGGCACGATTTCTGAAAATGGATATGACAAAAATAACCTTCAAACCCAATTCCTTTGATGGTATTGTTTCCTTTTATGCAATAATTCATATCCCAAGAGAAAAACACAAAAAAGTTATTAAAAATTTTTATAAAGTTCTTAAACCTGGTGGACTAGCTTTACTGTGCATGGGAAATGATGACTGGGAAAGTATTGAAATGTATAAAGGTACAAAAATGTTTTGGAGTCAATATGCGCCAGAAAAAACGCTGAAAATTATACAAAATGGAGGTTTTAATATAATTTTTGATAGGGTTATCAAAATTGGTGGAGAAAGTCATTACTGGATTCTGGCAAAAAAATAACTTGTCACTTCTATAAACCTATTTTCTGCTTAGCAGCACAACTCTACTATCTACTTTTTCGTTAACTATCCGATAGGATGAGTTGCTCTCAATCTGGGCCGCGAATTCTCTAATTTCATTGTGCAGCGGCATGTCTTGATACTCCAGAACTCTACGAGAGCCACCAACTGCCATGAAGGCTTTCACCTCTATGAACTTTGCTCCGCTCTTTTCTATTATTTCTGCATAGCCTTTGGGGTCTGTGAAGTTGAGACCTTTTGTCAGGGTGAGCCGCACCACGGTGTTGCAGTCAAACTTATCAAGCATTTTCAATGATTCATTTACTTTCTCCCAGAAATCCTTTGTCATGGGCACGGCTGTCTTTTTGTACATCTCTGGGTTGGTTCCGTAGAAAGAAACGTAAAGGTTTGTTGGTTGATGCTGTAGCAGATGCTCTAGCACTTCAGGCTTTGTGCCATTTGTCACCAAATAAGCTGTCATGTTTCTGCTTTTTATTTCGTCAATTAGTTCTGGTAGATGAGGATACAGGCAGGGTTCACCAGAAAGGGATATAGCAAAATGTTTCGGTTCCATAGCACTGGTTAGTTTAACTTTATCTACATTTGGATTTCCAAAGAATCCCTGCAGTACCTCGCGTTGGGCTTCTATACAACCATCAACAATCTGTTTTGGCTGGTCCCAATCTTCCTTTTCTCGCGGCATGAGATAGTCAAAATTTCTCCAGCAGTGAAGACAATTGAAATTACAGAAAAACATAGCAGGCGTCATCTGGACACACTGGTTGGATTCTATTCCGTAGAACTTGTTTTTGTAACAGACATTTTTTCCCCGAATACTCTCCCTAGTCCAGGAGCAAATCTTTATGGCGCTGTGTTTGCCAACAAAACGATAGCCCATTTGGGTTGTCTTTTGGCGCATAAAATCTAACTTCTTATCAACGTCACCTGTAGTGGACTCTATGAAACCATCTGGTATTCCATTACACCCATCCTGAGCAATAGGCAGCATGTCTAATTCTAGAGCAAATAGCTTTTAAAATCAGAAACTTATCCTATTACTATGCTGAAGACAAAAATTGCAAAGCTGACAGGCATAAAAGAAAGTGAGATTCCAGGCAGCTATCAGATAATCGGAGATATCCTTCTAATGAAAATGAAAATAAAATCATCTGTCAAAAAGAAAAAAATTGCTGAAGCTGTCATAAGAATACTACCCTATGTGAAAACGGTCTGCGAGATAAAAGAAATAAAGGGCGAACTGCGGGAGCCGTCTGTTAACATGCTTGTTGGCAGCAGCACAGTTACGACTCACAAGGAAAATGACATACTGTACAAGATAGACGTCAGCAAGGTCATGTTCTCCAAGGGCAACCTACTTGAAAGGAAGCGTCTGCTTTCGCAGATAGTGGAAGGCGAGACCGTTATAGACATGTTCGCAGGAATAGGCTACTTCTCACTGCCAATAGCAAAGCTCACAAGAGCTAAGGAAGTCATAGCCATAGAAAAAAATCCAAATGCATATAACCTGCTAACAGACAACATTCAACTGAACAAAATCAACAATATAATAGCAATCCAGGGCGACTGCAAGATCGCTGCGAGAACATTTGGCGGCAAAGCTGACCATATATTGATGGGCTATTTTCCAGGCACAGAACAGTTTTTGCCGGCGGCTATATGGATGGCAAAACCAGGATGCATAATCCATTATCATAATATTTACAAGGAGAAGGACCTGTGGAGCAAGCCATTGGAACAGATAGGAGAAGTATGCAAGGCATTCAACAAGAAGTTTGAGGTGATAACAAAAAAGAAAGTCAAATCCTACTCACCGAGAACATCGCATACGGTAATCGATTTCAAGGTAATTTGAAATTCCTTCCGGCGTAGGTCGTGATTGTTTGCTCTTCTAGCCGCAGCAGCTGGTTATACTTTGATGTTCTCTCGCCTCTCATTGGAGCTCCGAATTTCGCGCCAAGTGCACCAGTGTCTACAGCAAAATCAGCTATGAACGTATCTTCGCTATCTCCAGCGCGATGCGACACTATTATATTCCAGTCGCTTTTTCTGGCCATCTTAACGGCTTCGATAGCTTCCGTCACTGTGCCAATCTGGTTTACTTTTACAATAAGCGTATTACAGGAATCTTTTTCTATTGCTTTCTTTATCCTGCCCAGGTTTGTAACAGTGAGATCATCACCAACAACCAGGAAGCGCTTTGCTTTTGCCTTAAGCATTGCGAACGATTCAAAATCTTCTTCATTGAACGGGTCTTCTACGGATACTATTGGGTAAATCTTTGCAAGGTCCAAATAGTATTCAACTAGTTGGGCGGCAGTTAGACTCCTGCCATCGATATTATATTTGCCGTTGAAAAACTGCGATGCTGCTGCGTCTATGGCTATCTTTACTTCCTTGGAGTAGCCTGCTTCCTCTATAGCATGAGAAATCAGGTTCAGTACGGTCTTCGTATCGCTAAGTGGCAGGGCAAATCCACCTTCATAGCCAACATTTGATGCGGTCTTTCCGTATTTTTTCACAACCGTGTTCTCAAGAGTATAATAAATCTCTGAAACCGCACGGATAGCCTCACGGAACGTTGTGAAATTCAGAGGAACAAGCATGAATTCCTGTATACTCAAATCATTGCCAGCATGAGCACCACCTTCTACAATAAGCGAGAATGGAACAGGCATTGAAGGCTTGAATCCAGGAATTTTCCTGCCTGATGCCTTGCAGGCGGCTATGGAGACCGGTGTGGTAGCGTTGCCGCCCAACTTCCATTTGTTGCTTCCGGCCAGGCTGCGTAGAATTTCATCAACACGCTGCTGGTCTAATGTTGTACCTAGCAACCGTTTTGCTATAATTTTATTAACGTTTTCTACGGCCCGACGAACTCCAAGGCCATGATAGCGTGCTCCACCGTCACGCAACTCAATGGCTTCGTATTTTCCACGACTTGCGCCGGCGGGGCAGATAGCACGGAAGCCATTAAGTTCTACTTCAACGGTCGGATGGCCACGGCTGTCCAGGACTTCGCGTGCATGCAGGGATTTTATTTTTGTCATTGAATCAACTCAAAATCTATCCTGTACTTCCAGATACGCGGACCGTAAGGAAGAACCTTCTGCACCTCACGAAAAACTATCTTTTTTTTCAAGGATGCAGCAACCTGGGATATTTTTTCTTTCTTTTCGTCAACTAATGATTCGCCAGAGAAACAATAAAAATGGCATACGCCTCTAGGCTTAAGGCACTGAATTGCTTCTGCCACATAATCAGCGGATTTTTCCGGCAGCGGCATCAGAACTCTGTCACACTTTTTAGCATAATCTTCTATATTGCCGGCAACATCACCCAGCATCACTTCGATTAGGGTTGACTTGTTAAGCTTGATGTTTTTCCACAGGTACTCAACAGCAGACGGATTTATTTCTATAGCTATTATTCGCGACGGCTTTGCCTTCTTTTCTATTGTTATCGGGAAGGGTCCGATACCTGCAAAGAAAATCATCACGGTCTCGCCTTCCATGACCTTTTCGCTTATTCTCATTCTTTCCGTGGATTCGCGCGGAGAGAAATATACATGCATGGGGTCAAGAAGAAAACGGCAGCCATTTTCAACATGCATCACCTCGGTGTTCTTGTTGCCTGCGATAAGCACATAGTCGCGTGTTCTGTAGACACCCTTTATGGGTGATGTTTTTTTCAGCACACTTTTAACGTTATTGTGCTTTTTCATAATAGTCTTTGCTATCAGGGCTTCTTTTTTTTCCAGCTCCTTGGGTATCTCTATTATTGCCACGGCCTTGTCCTTGTTGCCAATTAGATCAAAAGAGCTGGGAAGCATCTCAATTTCAGCCTTTGTCAGTTTTTTTACGAGAAGATCCTTGATTGTCATGGGTATCTGATTAGATTTAAATCTCTGAACTTAAAAATGAAAGTATGCATCAAATATTTGCAATAGTCGGAATGCCTGGCTCTGGAAAGACAGAAGCATCTGAATTCCTAATCAAGAAGGGCTTTCAATTCATTAGGCTAGGTCAGCTTACGCTGGATGAAATCAAAAAAAGAGGATTGGAACCAACGGAAGCAAATGAAAAACCAATACGCGAGGCGCTTCGCGCCAAATATGGTATGGCAGCATTCGCCACACTTAATTTTCCTAAAATTGATGCATTGCTTAAAAAAAGTAATGTAGTTGTTGATGGCCTATACAGCTGGGAAGAATATCTTGCTTTCAAGGAAAAATATTCAAACATAACAGTAATAGCTATATACGCTTCACCAAAAACACGTTACGCGAGACTCGAAAAACAAAGCGTAAGTAAGGATTCTGGCATAAAAAGACGACACTACACAAAAGAAGAGGCAACTTCTCGAGACAAAGCCCAGCTGGAAAATCTTCACACAGGCGGTCCCATTGCTATGGCTGATTTTACCATACCAAACGAAACCTCTATTAAAGATCTCCAGAAATGCTTTGAAGAAATATTGAAAGGTATTAAAAAATAGAGATTTAAGTCGTTCTGATAACGCTTATATTGAAGGGCTCATAGTCTAGCTTGGTTAGGATTCGTGGTTAGGGACCATGTGGCCCCGGTTCAAATCCGGGTGAGCCCATTCGGCCCTTTTAGGAAAAGCGCTGGCGAAAAAAAGAAATATTATACTGGTGCGTATATGTTCTATGTCTATGTCTTGAGGTGTAGGGACGGTTCTTTGTACACTGGCTACACCAACAGTATCAGCAAACGACTTGAACAACATAATCAAGGAAAAGCAGCAAAATACACCCGAGGCCGGAGGCCGGTAAAACTTCTTTTGACGGTTCCTTATACAAGCAAGTCAGAAGCCCTTAAAGCAGAGATAGCGTTCAAAAAATTATCTCGTGAGGAAAAACTTGCATATATAAAAAAGTCATTTAAATATCTTGATAAAAAATAGCATCTTGCGGGCTCATAGTCTAGCTTGGTTAGGATCCGAGGTTTGGGACCTTGAGACCCAGGTTCAAATCCTGGTGAGCCCACTATGGTCATCAAAATACGAATCGCCACGAAAAAAGACGCAAAAGATGTGGCGGCAATAATCAAGAAACATGCGCAGCAGGATTATATGGGCTATGCCACTTTCAGTGAAAGTTACATAAAAGACAAGATGAAGAAAAACAATTTTTTTATCGTAAGTGAGGATAGAGATAGAATAGTTGGTTGTATTCGTGCTTCCATAGTTGACCTAGATCTCGCAGAGATAAGGACACTCTGTGTGGATGAGGAATACAGAAAGCAGGGTATAGCTACTGAACTAATACAAAAAACTCTTGATTTGCTTGAAAAAAATAAGATGCGTAAAATCGTTGCTAGGGCCAAGGCCGACAATAAGATTGCAATTAATTTATTCAAAAAATCCGGTTTTGATCAAGAAGGATACTTCCGTGAACATTATAGGAAAGGTATAGATGTTGTGCAGATGTCGAAATTTCTCTAAACGCCTGTTTCTTTTTCCAGTTTGCCCATAAGTTTCTGCTTCCTTTTAAGTCTCCGCAAAGACTCACCAATTTCTACAAAACCAACTGCAACAATCAAAAAGCCGATTATTTGTAATGATGAATTTTCAAATAGTTTTATTATTATGATACCGATACCAATGAAGGCAAGCGCAGTGCTCATAAAGGAGAGTATAGTGCGCTCCTTTGACAACAATGTTCTTTCCTCAGACAGCAACACTTCCTTATCTTCTTTTTTTCTGCGTTTCATAGTTACTAGATGTCAGGGGTTGAATAAAAAGATTGCCTAAAATGTCTGAAAAATATTGCATCTCATGTATAGAAACAAATTTATATTTAGACTACTATAGTTCTATTATGAGACAAAATTTACAGAATTTGTTTCTTGGCACGTTTGATGAGGAAAATAAAGTCATTTATAATGAATTTAGAAAAGTCCAACTACTTTTGAAAGAAAAAACACCCCTTAAAGACATACACAAAACGACCGGTATTTGTTATAACAGATTATATAATTGGGTAAGGAAAAATCCTAGCGTACCTTCTTCTGTAAGGTGTTTTGAGAAGGCGATGAACAGAAGATATTTTAATTTAGATGAAAACCGGTTGGAGATATTAGCCTATTTAGTAGGTTATGTTTTTGGCGATGGTTCCATATCAAGGGATAAATGTAACGTGTGGTTCTATGGAGTTTCTACAGATTTACCAAAAATAAACATTATGCTAAAAGGATTTCAAGTAAAAGGTACTATACGAGTTTATAAAATTGATAATGGTAAAATGGTTGTTTGTGACAATGCCTTTACACGGTTGTTAATATCATTGGGTGCTCCTATAGGCGACAAAACAAAACAAGTTGCATTGATACCAAGCTGGGTCCTTTGTTCTAGTAAAAGAGAAAAGGTAAAATTCTTACAAGGCATATTTGATAGCGAACTTAGTTGTCTACAAAAAATTTATGACGACAGGCTACCTTTTCAGTCGTTAAAATTTTATACATCACGAGAAACCACGCAAATAGAAGGCGGTATTTGCTTCTTAAATCAAATAAGAAAAATACTTTCTGAATTTGACGTAACAACATCCGATATAAAAAAGGATAGAACTTATGCCAGAAGCGATGGGACCATTGCTACACAACTTTATTTTGTAATCCATTCTAACTACGTAAATTTATACAAATTCATAAGTCATATAGGATTCTTAACTAATTCAAAGAGAAGAAAAAGTGTTTTGGTACATTCTAAAGATATAGAAAATGTTGCAAAATCTGAGCTAGAAAAGATAGAAAAATATAAACAATGTTTAGAACTGAGAAAGAGAGGTATGTCTGCTTATAAAGTAGCAAATAATTTAAGTATACCAACACATCTAGTAAAAAGTTGGTTTTATAAAAATAGAAAACCTAGACTTTTTAATTCAATAAAGGATGGTAAGAATGAAAGATTCTAAAGAGATTTCTGTGACTCAAGAAGAAGATTTTGGAAAGTGGTACTTGGATGTCGTAAGAAAGGGCGACTTCATTGATCAGAGAAGCCCGGTAAAGGGATTCGACGTCATACTTCCCTGGGGCTATGCTGTTTGGGAAAGCATACAGCAAATTTTTGACCGGTTGATAAAATCGAACGGTGTTAAGAATGCATATTTTCCCCTGGTTATACCAGAACATCTGCTTAAAAAAGAGGAAGAGCATTTCAAAGGTTTCAGGGCAGAGGCCTTTGTCATAACAGAAGCTGGCGGCGAGAAGCTTGAAGAAAAGCTTTATGTAAGGCCCACGTCTGAGACGATTATGTACTACATGTACGCGCTATGGATACGTTCTTACAAGGATCTGCCGTTGCTAATCAATCAGTGGAACAATGTAGCGCGATTTGATACAAAGATTACAAAGCCTTTCATAAGAGGACGTGAATTCTTGTGGCAGGAAGGACATACAGCTCACGCCACGAAAGAGGATGCAGAAAACTGGGTTAAAGTTGTAATAAAAATGTATAAGCAAGTCTATGACGCACTTGCTCTCAAACCACTTATGCTTATTCGACCGAAGTCGGACACATTTGCGGGTGCGGACTTCACTACTGTTTTTGACACATTAACAAAAGATGGCAAGGTTGTACAAGGCCCTGATTGTCACATGCTTGGCCAGCACTTCTCCAAACCTTTCAACATCCAATATATCGACAGAAATGAAAAAAAGCAATACGTCTGGCAGACTTCATGGGGTATGTCAACTAGGCAGATAGGTATTCTCATAATGCACCACGGTGACGACAGGGGCGCTGTATTGCCGCCGGAAGTTGCACCATACCAGGTAGTTATTGTTCCGATACTTTTCAAAGATAAAGAAAAAATCGTACTGGACAAAGCTAGAGAAATCAAAGAGTACCTGGAACAAGCAGGCTTGCGCGTTCATCTTGACGACCGTGACTACTCTGCTGGCTTCAAGTTCAATGAATGGGAACTGCGCGGGGTGCCGCTGCGCCTGGAGATAGGGCCAAAAGATATAGAAAATAATGAGGTTACCGCTGTTTCAAGACTAGGCGACAAAAAGAGAATAAAAATCACCGAACTTGGAGAAGTCAAAAAAACCCTTGAAGGTATGCAGAAATCCCTGGCAGTTCGCTCGGAAAAATTCCTGCTCGACAATATAAGGGATGTTCAAAACATGAATCAGTTGAAAGACACTTCGAAGAAAGGCGGTTTCCTCAGAGGAAACTGGTGTGGCTCTGGTGAGTGTGAAGATATGATAAAAACAGACTCCGGTGGCTATGAAATACGCGGAACACTTTATGGAAAAGAAGAAAAGCCTTTTGCGCCATGTATATATTGTGGCAAGCCTGCAAAACATGTTGTATACGTAGCAAAAGCCTACTAATCGTTTGTAATGGTTCTAAAGTACAAAAACAAAAGGATTTAACTATCAAAAATCAATAATTATAAGGTGTGTTAGTGAACAAGGTAAAAAAACTTTTTGACACTAAAAGACTACTTGTCATACTTGTTGTAATTATTTTGCTAGTTATTGCAGGATATTATGTTTTAGCTCCAGGTGACTGCGCCATTGGAACCCAGAAGGTATATGCAGGTCAGCCTGTAGATAATGAGCAGGCACTTGCAAAACTAACAGGTTTTATTGGCGGCTTAAACAGAACACAATTCCCTGCCGGTGTGTTTTCCAGCATACCTGAGTTGAGCTCACTTGTGCTTAAAGAAACTCATGTTACCCGCGTCAAAAACATCGGAGTCCTGCTTGGCGACACAACAATTCAGGTAAGCGGATTTATGATGGACGTCCCACATACAGACGGCGACCACCTGGTTTATGGTGATGGTTATTTCATCTCTGAAAATGACGGATATTTGTATAAGACGAACAAAGCATGCTAAGTTGTATTAGAAATTAATCTGAATAAGCTCTTCTTTTTTGCCCTTGTTATCGGCTTTTGTTTTAAAATTACAACCATTGTGAAATTTGTGATCAAGGCATTTTACGGTGCCAAAGCTGCCTGCAAAGCACTCCAGCTGTGTAGAAAGATATGGACATTTTCTTCTCATAAGTAGAATAATACTATTAGCGACATATATAATTTATGGAGTTGAGATATTCCTTATTTTGCAGTGCCAATCATCATTTTGGCATTTTTACACTACGCGTTAATTAAGGTTTAAATACTTCACGGCATTATTGATAGTATTCAATTTTTATCATATTCTATTTGTCTAAGGTGGAAGAAATGCAACAGCAAGAGCACATGAAAACAGGCACAACCACAGTTGGTATGGTTTGCAAAGACTGTATAGTACTTGGCGCTGAAAGTAAGTCCACGATGGGCTGGCTGGTAGCGGGCAAGGAAGTACAGAAGATACATCAGATAGACGACAAGGTCGCGCTTACCATTTCTGGCGGTGTGGGAGACGCCCAGGCACTAATAAGAATAGTCAAAGCAGAGATAAACATATACAAGCTCACGAGAAATGCGGAAATAACAGTAAAGGCAATTGCCACGCTGCTTTCCAACATACTCTCCCAGTCGAGATGGTATCCTTACATGTTCATGCCAATACTTGGAGGCGTTGACAAGGACGGGCTTCATATTTTCAGCATAGATCCAGCAGGCGGGGCCGAGGAGGACAAGTTCACATCAACGGGCTCCGGGTCGCCGATCGCCTATGGTGTGCTGGAAGATGGCTACAAGGATAGTATGACTAGGGATGAGGGAATAAGATTAGCAGTCCGCTCGATTAGGTCAGCAAAAGAGCGCGATGTCTTTTCTGGCGGCAAAAAAATAAACATATTTGTAATAGATAAAAACGGAATTGAAATTGTAAAAGAGGAAAAGATAGCAGAATTTTTGAAATAAGCTAGTTTCAATTCTTATTATTTTTGGTTTTACTGAATAAATTTGTATAATGAATTATCTAAAAAAGTTTTAGTTCTGGTGATGAAATGATATTGGATTCTATAAAGGAAGACCTGCCAAAAGATGCCATGATATCTGACGTAAGCTACGAAGGCAGTGAAATAATACTTTACACAAAGAACAAGGATTTCTTCAATGACTCCACGGACCTCATAAAAAAAATAGTCAACAAGGTCAAGAAGCGGATAGAAGTAAGAGCTGACCAGTCCATTGTCATGAACGAGGAAAAAACCATAGCCCTCATAAAAAAACTTATACCAGAAGAGGCTATTGTAAAGGATATATATTTCGAGCCTGAATTCGCCAAGGTTGTAATACATGCGGAAAAACCAGGTCTCGTAATAGGCAAGAGCGGCGAGACGCTCCTTTCGATAAAACAAAAGACTTTCTGGACGCCACAGATATACAGAGCGCCTGTCATCGACTCGGAACTTATAAAATCCATAAGAAAAATGCTACACAAAGATGCGGGTTACAGGAAAAAGTTTCTGAATAAAATAGGGGAAAAAATATATGCCGAAGGCAAGGAAGTCGAATGGATACGGCTGACGGGACTAGGTTCGTTCCGTGAAGTTGGACGATCATGCATGCTGCTTCAGACGCCACAAACACGAATTCTTCTTGATTGTGGCATGGCTGTCAACCTGACTGCTACAAAACCTTATCCTTACCTGGACGTATCAGAATTCAACATACAGACGCTTGATGCTGTTCTGCTTTCACATGCACATATGGACCATGTTGGGATGGTTCCTTACCTATACGAGTACGGTTACAGAGGTCCTGTGTACTGTACCAGGCCAACCAGAGACATAGCTGCGCTCATGCAGTTGGACTACATACAGATATGTCAAAGAGAAAACAGGAAAGCATTCTATAGCTCCAAGGCTATAGAAGAGGCGATACGGCACTGCATACCGCTGGAATATGGAGAGGTCACGGATATAGCACCTGACATGCGCGTAACTTTCCAGAATGCCGGACACCTGCTGGGCTCTTCAAGTATACACATCCACATTGGTGACGGTCTTTACAATCTTGTTTACAGCGGTGACATCAAATATGAAAATACAAAGCTGTTCGAAAAGGCATATACAGATTACACGCGGGCTGAGGCTATCATAATAGAATCAACCTATGGCAACAGTGAAGGCTCAAAGCCGTCACATAAAGAGGGAGAAGCGTCGCTCATCCA
>DATDUC010000040.1:0-9861 GCA_035290545.1 archaeon
AAAAGAATTCGGCATACAACAGGAGAAGTGGCTTGCGGATGGAAGCTTTGTTGCAAAGGTAACAATACCTGTTGCAATGAAAGAAACGATTTACCGCCGCCTTGGCAATGCCACTGAAGGATCTGTAAGAATAGAAGAGGGAAAATAAATGGAAGCATACCTAAAAGGAAGCACTTTGTTTGTGAAAAGTCGTGGAAATGTTTACTGGCTTAACATGGAAGGTGGAGAAAGCAGCATTGGATTAAACGGTAAAATCCCGTTTCATGTTAGTAGAATTACCGTAGATGATTTTAATGCAAATAGGTTTATGGATGATGTAGATGTGCTTGCTTCTCAGTTCCCTAAAAAGGACGGAACAAATCCTGAATACATAGCAAGAAGACAGGACGTAATAAAATTTGCAGAGAGAGAATTGGGACCTTACATGGAAACTGTATTTTGATAATTAACAAAAAATGAAATTGCAAAGCAATTTCGTACGAATTGGAGTTGATAATATGAGTGACAGAAAACTTGTGATACCAGGAGATTTTCTTGGTGATGGCCGCGCCGGTCATGGTGCTTATGAGGAAGATGGAAAGTCTTTCTCTTCATGCATAGGCCTTGCGGAAGAGAAAAATGGACTGTATTTTGTAATACCGCTTTCCGGCATTTACAGCCCTAAAAGAGGAGACGGTGTTATAGGAAAGATCCAGGATATAGCATTCTCAAGATGGATTGTTGATGTGAATTCGCCCTATGAAGCTGTGCTATCTTTGGCGGACGCTTCTGATGAATTCATAGATTTGACAAAGTCTGACCTTACAAAATACTTTAACTACGGAGACCTCATTTTTGCGGAGATACTTTCTGTATCAAAGACAAAAAACGTGCAGTTGTCCATGCGCAACCGAAAATGCAGGAAACTGCGTGGTGGTCGCTTGATAAAAGTTACGCCAGCAAAGGTACCGAGAATAATAGGAAAAGCTGGTTCCATGGTCGAGATGATAAAGGAAATGACCAATACCCAGATAGTTGTAGGCCAAAACGGTATAGTGTGGGTAAAGGGTGACCATGAAGATATCGCGATGGATATAATAACCGTAATAGAAAGAAAGTCCCATGTTCACGGTCTTACAGACCAGGTAAAGGCTATTCTTGAGGAGAAAATGAAGAATGCACCCAAGGTCGAGAGACGACAGGAAGAAGACGAAGAAGAACCAGAACCACAAGAGGAGGACGAATTTCGTCCATAGGCGGTTGGAGTTGATTATATGGAAACAATAATACGAACAGATGGAAGAAAATTCGACGAGACAAGACCAATAGTAGCAGAAGTCGGTGTTTTAAAAAATGCTGATGGGTCTGCAATGTTCAAACTTGGAAACACGACTGCAATAGCAGGAGTTTTTGGACCAAGAAAAGTCTATCCTAAACACGAAGAAGAGGCAGAACGTGCTATTCTCCGCACAAAATACAACATGGCGCCTTTTGCCACTTCTGAAAGAAATAGGCCTGGTACAAACAGACGCAGCACGGAAATATCACTGGTAACTAGACAGGCACTTACACCTTTGATATTCCTGGATGAATTTCCTAAGACGGCTATAGATGTTCATATAGAAGTTCTCCAGGCAGATGCTTCCACGAGATGTGTAGGCATCAATGCAGCTGTTCTTGCCTTGGCAGACGCAGGCGTTCCCATGAAGGACCTTGTCGCAAGTTGTTCTGCAGGAAAGGTTGGCGATGCGGTTGTTCTTGACATAGCAGGAAAGGAAGACACTGAAGGCGAGCTTGACCTGCCCATAGCCTACTATCCAAAGAAGAAACACATAACGCTTCTTCAGATGGACGGAATCACAGACGGCAAGGAAGTCAAGGAAATAATAAAACTTGCAGTGAAGGGCTGTGAAAAAATATACGAGGAGCAAAAAAGAGCGTTACGAAATAAATACAAACTGGAGGGGGCTGATTAGTATGAAGTATATGAAATTGAAACAACTTCTTTCGAAAACAAATATTTGCGAGGTGTTTTCAAAATGATAGAAATTGATCCTTTGCTTGTCAGACAAGTGATAGAGAGTGGAAAACGTGTTGACGGCAGATCCCTGGATAGTTACAGGGATATAGTCATAGAGACTGATGTGGTAACGTCAGCCGAGGGCTCTGCCCGTGTCATGCTGGGCGATACTGTTGTTCTAGCCGGCGTAAAAGTTGACGTAGGCACGCCTTTTGCAGATACACCTGATGAAGGTGTACTGATGGTTGGTACAGAATTTGTGCCGCTTGCCAGTCCGGACTTTGAGAGCGGACCACCCAGAGAAGACGCCATAGAAGTTGCTCGTGTAGTTGACAGGGCAATACGCGAGTCAAAATCTATCGACACCAAGAAACTTTGCATAACACCAAAGGAAAAAGTCTGGATGGTCTATGTTGACGTGGATGTTCTGGATGATCATGGAAATCTCATAGACGCGACATCTATTGCTGCTCTTGCAGCTTTGCGCAACACAAAAATGCCTATTCTCAACGAAGATGGTCGAGTGGATCATGAAAAGAAAGGCACAGAACCGTTGCCAATAAAGGGCAATCCTCTTTGCACAACCTTTGTCAAGATAGGAGACCAGATAGCGGTTGACCCATCGCTTTCAGAAATCCGGGCCATGGACGCAAGGCTTACTGTTGGCACCTTTGAGGAGAATGGTCATGTAAAACTCTGCTCTATGCAAAAAGGTGGCTCGGTAGGCATGACCATGGAAGAACTGGAAAAAATAATCCACATGGCAGAGCAAAAGGGCGCAGAACTGAGAAAACTTTTGAAGTAAGTTCTGGCTATTTTTCTTTTTTATAAAGGCTTCTTTATTTTTTCTTCAGCATATAATTTGTTTAGAATGAAGGGCGTTAATATCGTTGTGAGAAATGCCATGAAAACTATTGCGGAATATACTGCATTTGTTATCACGCCTAGGGTTATTCCATAAAGACCTATTATGAGTGCAACTTCACCGCGAGGCATCATGCCAACGCCTACTATTTTCGAGTCTTTCCAGGAGAATCCGAGTTTTTTCGCAGTGTAGCCGCACCCTATTACTTTTGTTGCAGCTGCTACGACTGTGAGCACTATTATTAATGGCCACACGGAAATTGCATCTGAAATGCTTACTATAATTCCCAGCGAGACAAAAAATATTGACGTGAATATGGCCTCAAGATACTCTGTGCCTGCATAAAATAATTTTACGTTTCTGCTGCGCGCCAAAGATATTCCAGCAAGGAACGCACCTACTATGGCGGACAAGCCTATCCATTCGGCTATGAAGCTGTAGGCAAAGGCAATGGCCATTGCAAGCATGAAGGTTGTTTTTGGTGAATGCACACCTATGATATGATAATCGAAAAAGTCAACAAGGCGTACAAGCAACTTGTCACCTATAAATATAGCGACGACTACAAATACAATTGCTTTTATTGCAGTTGATGCTACACTAAAAATTTCAAAACCTGCAGGCAAAGAAGCTACTACGGATAGAACCAAAAGACCTAATATATCATCTATTACAGCTGCACCTATGATGAGTTTTCCTGTTTCTGTTGATAACTTTCCCATTTCTTTTAGCACAGCAGCAGTTATTCCTATGCTTGTAGCTGACAGGGCTGCAGCAATAAAAAGCGCAGATATAGTGTTTAGGCCAAACATAAGCGCAACGATGTAGCCAAATATAAGTGGTACAAAAATGCCGGCTAAAGCGACCTTGAACGCTTTTTTCGTGTATATTTCACGAAAATTTGATTCAAGACCAACAAGGAACAGGAGAATTATTCCACCTATCTGAGCAAGGATGGAAACGTCTGTATAATTTACAGCAGAGAAAACACTGGGTCCAATTATTATACCAGCAATAATCAGGCCTATGCTTACTGGCTGCTTTATTCCACGTGAAAACAAGTAACCTATAAGAGCCGCGAAAAGCACTATGGAAAGCTCCAGCCATATGAATGACATATGTAAATTATATTTTATTGTTAGATAAAAAGATGGTTATTTTGCATGAGAAGAGCCCTGTTTATGTTTATTATATAAATCTTGCGTAAAAACTAATCTGTATCAGCAACCACCGTTTCAAAATGGTGGTATGCAAATAAAATATTACTAAACGGTGATTGGGATACAAGGATACCATAAATTATATATGCCTTGCTATTCATCATCAAAAGATAGGTGGTATCCTTAGTATGAAGTTTGATTTCAGAAAAACTACATGTGAAGTTTTTGCCGTCATTATGAGAGACACTAGTGCGTACGGCGGCTTTCCTTTTTACGGCATGATGATTATTGCATTTTTCCTTCTGGGTGAACTTGACTTTACATACAATCTTGTTGTTTCCCTGATAACTGTAACGATTGTCGTTGCTCTGGTACGGTTAGCTTATTTCAAGCCTCGCCCTGGCATGAAAAGAAAGACATATGCTACGCTCTATGAGAGGATAGACAACTCGTCTTTTCCGAGCATACACGCAGCCAGAGCTGTGATGATTTCTATGGCACTTTTCAGCAAGTTTAGCGCGCTTTTGCCGCTACTGACCTTAATGACAATTCTTGTGCTTATGACACGGATTTACTTCAAGCGGCACGATGCCACTGACTTGACGGTTGGTGTTATAATAGGATTAATTTTGGGTATTGTTTTCTTCTGATTTTTCTATATATACGGAGCGAAGAAATAGAATTTTATGGTTCAACCTAACGCTATTCATCATATTCACAGAAGAGAACGGGCATATAAGCACAAAAATCTCAAACCTTATCCTAGTAAAAACAAATGGATAGGATTGCTTGACAGGCTGCTCATAGCAGTTGCGATTTTGGGCCCCCTAATGACTTTACCACAGATTTTTCAGATATTTGTTGAAAAAACTGCAGCCGGAGTTTCAATAGTTTCATGGACGATGTTCATGCTGATAGCAATTCCATGGATCATTTATGGCGTTGTGCACAAGGAGAAACCCATCATAATATCTTTTGTACTGAATCTTCTGGTAAACGCATCTGTTGTGATAGGAATTTTAATATACAGCTAAATTTTTCTATTTACTTGTATTCCCGCCATGTGTACTTGCATTTTGTACACTTGAAGAACTGGGTCGGTGGCTCATCAGCACTTCTTGTTTGTATGAGCCAGTAGTAGGCAACGTTATTCTTGCATTTTTTACATTCCTTTCTTGTTTTCGGAAGGTCAGGCTTGTTATCTTCTATTACTATAATGTTTTCCTGTTCCTTTTTTGTTGTTATTCTTACGTTTACCTTCTTATTGCTTTTCTTTCCACAATTTCTACAGACAAAAGAAGAACCGCTTGGTACAAGCATCCCGCCGCATTCACAAAAATCCATAATAATACCTCGTTTTGGTCTAAGATGAACCATAAGGTTCATCTGGATCCCATCCTCTTTGAGAAAATTCGTGAGTTTACAAAGAGGATGTGATAGCAATGACCTTGTGAAGAATAATTTAAATAGTTATTTTTTATTAGTCTTCTTTGATTTCTTTTTCAGTAAGTGATATAGCAAAAACAATAAACCTACAATAAACAACAGAGCCCCGTATAGTAGTATGGTACCTGATACAGCTGAGATAATGTCTTTGAAAACAACAGATATTTGATTTTCTGTTATGTTGATTACTTTTTCCATTAGAATTGAAAGAATGCTTCCTATTACCACCACAACCACCCCACAAACAAGTAGATTTATGCCCAGCCATTTGGCGAGTCCATGATTGCGTGCAAGAAGTACCAATAATGCGATGAGTATTATAGACAAAAGTAGAAGAGCTAAAATCAGCTTCTGAAATAACTGTACAATCTGTCGCATGCTGTCAAGCTGATCCTTTATTTGTGGCACAAACTGTGACAGGTCAATTTTAGACATGTCTGCCAGATTGACACTGCTTTGACTTAGCATGTAATCAACCAGTTGCATGGTTGTCATGCCTGGAGGCTTGCAGTCTGGCAGCGACAAACCTGCTTGGCATGTAGGGAGATTACTCATTTGAGATGCAAGATAGGATCTTATGGTGTTTTGATTTATGCTTATTTTTAGGTTAAGCTCACTTGTTTCTGAGCGGAGATAAGAAAAGGTGTTTGATAGGAGTGTAGCAATGCCTGATTTTATTTCCTCTTTTGTTATTGTTCCTTGGGGAAGCCCTGTTTGCTGCAGAAGTTTTTCTTGTATAACGTCATAGAAGTTATTTTTTTCGAAAGTATTTTCGTAAACACCTGGATAAAGCAATCCATTGGCACTTATTCCTATGGTTATCAGGGAAAGCGAAAATATAAGCAATACAGAAATTATCACAAGAGCAAGTGATCTTAGTAGATCCATAATTAGTGTTGTACCATTAAGCTTAAGAACAAAAAGATTCATTTCTGGTAGATGCAAACAGATAATCTTGTTGCAGAAATCAAAAAAACCGGCGCAAAACGTGTCATGATTCAGGTTCCTGGCGGGTTAAAGGTTAAACTGACTGAAATAATTACCAAACTCGAAGAAAATGACATAACGGCTGTAGCGTCTGTCAGTCCTTCTTACGGTGCTTGCGACCTTGCAGATGATGAAGCAAAGCAACACAGATGCGAATTGCTTGTTCACATAGGTCACAGCAAGTTTTACCGGGACTTTACGACAGTTGTTCCTGTTCTTTATTTTCCGTGGATTGTTGACCTCGAACTAAAAAACATCGATTTTTCACTTATCGCCGAGAAGAGAATAGGCATTCTTTCCACCATACAATATGTTAATACACTACCCGAATTGAAGACGATGCTTGAAAAACACGGTAAAGAGGTTGTAATAGGTGGGCAGGTGCTCGGATGTTGGTTTCTCAACGCTGAAAAAATATCAGATGGTGTGGACGCTTTTCTTTATCTCGGGTCAGGCAAGTTTCATCCACTCGGGCTGAAGAACAAAAAAACATATATATTGGATGTTGAAAAAATGTCCATAGAAATTGTGGACAGAACTGAGATAGAAAAGAGACGTTATGCAAATATTTACAATGCAAAAGACGCGAAGACATTTGCTATACTCACCGCGACTAAGAAAGGCCAGTTTGAGATGCTAGCAAGAGCAGAGGAAATAAGAAAGCAACTGGAAGAAAATGATAAAGATGCATTTATTTTGGTAATGCGTGAAATAAACGATGAATCTTTAATGGGCATTCGGGCTGATGCTTTTGTGAATACAGCATGCCCGAGGATAGTGGAAGATCATTTCTCCAAGCCCATAATAAATGCCGACGACCTGAAGGAAGTTTTGGGTCAAATATAGGATTTTAAAGCATTTCTATTCAATAGAAAGTTGGTAATTATGAAAATCGAAGTTCTTGAAAACGAAAAAGATACGCTTAAAATTGAGATTCATGACAATACGACCCTAGTGAGCGTCATAAATGAGAACCTTTGGCAGCAGAAGGGTATAGATATGGCAGCCTTCAAGGTTGATCACCCATATCTTTCTAAGCCAATACTTATTGTAAAATCAAAGAATCCAAAAAAGGCTCTTTTGGATGCAACAGAACAGGTTATTGATGACGTGAAAGACCTGCGAAAAAAATTTCAGGCTGAAATAAAGTAGTTTTTTATTTTCTCTAATTGGTTGTATCGTGGAGTTACAAGTAAATCTTTAAAATGACCTATAGCAAATTAAATATACCAGATTTCTGATATTTAACTAGACGTAGTGGTTGAATGGAACGAAAGCCCAAGAAAAAAGCCGGATTGAAACGCGAAATACTTGAAGTTATTATTGCTTTTCTTATAGCATGGTTTGCTTATCAGGGACTTTCGATTGTTATGGGCACATCACTGCCTATAGTGTCTGTTGTTTCGGATTCTATGTATCATAAAAACCACTTTGATTATTGGTGGGTTGGTAATAGTCAGTATTACGATCAGTATGGTATAGACAAAAACACCTTTAAAACATTCAAGGACGTAAACGGGCTTTCACGCGGTGATTTGTTGTTGATTGAGAAACCGGCTAATCTGAAAACTGGTGATATTCTTATTTATCAGTGTAGTGCAGCCTGGTCTTGTAGTTATGCCAGATCTGGTGAACTTATTATTATTCACCGTCTTATTGGAATTGATAGTAGTGGAAAATATATCGTAAAGGGTGACAATAATGCTATAGCTGATAACCCTGTTCCCAAGGAGTATGTTTTAGGAAAAGCTGTTTTTGCCGTTCCAATTCTCGGTTATCCAAGGCTTTTGCTGCACCTTTTTGGCATATGACAACTTTCGGGTCGTTTTGTAACGTATTAAAAGATTATACCCTATTGTAATAGACGCCAAAGGTGCATATCGGGGATTTTATGGCAAAGAAGAAAACACCAAAAAAACAGAAGAAGACTGTTGTTAAGCATGGTGTTCAGAAAACGAAGCCTTCACAAATCGAATTCTGTGGTAAATGTAGCTCAATAATGGTGCCTATAAAGAAAGGCAAAGCCTGTTATATAAAATGCAGGAACTGCGGCCGCGAAGTGCGCAAAGAGATGAAAAACCTTAAAATAATTGAGGAAAAAACCCCAGTAAAAGGTGTTATTGTAATAGAAAAGGATACTACACCACTTCCTCTGACAGACAAGGAATGTCCGAAATGTGAAAATAAAAGAGCATACTGGTGGCTTCAACAGACACGTTCTGCGGACGAGCCTCCAACACAATTCTTTAAGTGTGCAAAATGCAAATACACGTGGCGTGAGTACAGGTAATCCCCTTTCTTTAAGCTTTTCTTAAAAAGAAAACCTTGGAAAAGAACTATTATAGAAAAGATGGCTTGCAGTCAAAGAAACTATAAATGTGGTTCGCTAGGGCTCATATATTTTCTTGGTTCTACTAAAATGTTTAGAATTAATATCTTCTTCCTCTTGAAGGTCTGTATCCGCCTCTACCAGAACTTCTTTGGCCGCCACCTCTCTGACCGCCTCGATAGCCTCCCCTCTGCTGACGAGGCTCACGCAATGGTATAGCTTTTGGTGTGAATCCTTCAGGATGAAGTTTTTCTATATCAAACCTTGAGAATATCTTTCTGAAAGCTTCATGATCATGGTTACACAAAAGTGATATGGCTTTTCCTTCCTTTCCTATTCTCGCAGTTCTTCCTATTCTATGAGTGTATTCATCAACGGTTTTTGGTATATCAAAATTAAAGATATGACTGACATTTTTTATGTCCAGACCACGAGCAGCTACATCTGTTGCAACAAGTATGTGAGGTCGACCGCGATGAAACCCCTTCAATACGTCGGTTCTTCTGTTCTGGGTGAGGCCACCGTGTATGGCCTTTGCATCCATACCCATTTCCTCAAGATGTCTTGTAACAACGTCTGTCGTATCTCTTGTAGAACAGAAAATTATTGCAAGGCCTGGTTTCTCCTTTTCTATGAGATGTGCTATTAATGATACCTTGTATTCCCCTTTTACATCATAGTAGAATTGCTTCAAAAGGTGCTTGGCAACTTGGCTCTGAGCTTTTATTTTTACAGGATCGTTCATGTAGCGTCTTGCTATGTAGAGTATTTCATCTGGCATCGTAGCCGAAAATAGCATTGTTTGGCGCTTAGTCGGAAGCTGACGTATAATATCTCTTATATCGTCTATGAAACCCATATCAAGCATTCTGTCAGCTTCATCCAAGACCAATGTTTTCAGATTCTTGAAGTTTATGGTCCCGCGTTGCATATGATCCATTATTCTGCCCGGTGTTCCGATTACAACTTCTGCAGTACGCAAATGATGAATCTGAGGTTCTATGGAAACACCGCCAAAGACTTCACATATAGAGACTTTTGAATATTTTGAAAGCTTCCTGAACTCTTCTGATAT